>JBAXGN010000039.1 GCA_037139415.1 Verrucomicrobiota bacterium
TCAAACCGTTTTTTTAAGAATCTTTATGTAGCGTTATTTATGCGCTGCTGTATAGTTTATCCATGCTCTCATAAAAGGCTGTATTTCCGAGCTTGTACATGGTGGAGTGATAAACAACCACTGACAAACAAGCAACACCCCTCCAGAAATCAAGGCTTGCGTACCGAGGCGGTTGAGCGCTATTAGGCGATTTCATTTCAGCGAAATTGATAGCAGGAAATTGCTTTTTCGCCGCACTTGACACGCTGCGGTCAAATAGAATTGACTTCTTATCTCATTCATAATGACTAAAAAATAAACTAAAAACGACACGAATGTCAAAAAAAATGAGGGAATAATTGGAGACGAAAAGGAAAAGGTCAAAAAAGGGGTTATTTATTGCGTTTGAACTTGCGGTTTTCAAAGAAAACAGCTAAAGGTAACGCGAATTGACAACGATGGTGAAATTTTATGGCAAAAATTGACTCATTTTTCAACTTGATGTTCGAGCAAAAGGCTTCCGACCTGCATCTTTCTTCCGGTAACCCGCCCATTCTACGCATTAGCGGCGAATTGCACCGGGTGGATTTCCCGCCATTGGAAAGTGACCAATTGAAAGCCATGCTCTACGAAATCACGCCAGAGTATAAAGTAAAACAGTTCGAGGAAACTGGCGACGTGGATTTCGGTTATGAGATTCCCAACGTTTCCCGGTTCCGCGCCAACTTCTTTATGCAGAAATATGGCGTGGCGGCCGTGTTTCGTCAAATTCCGTCGAAAGTATTGTCGTTCGAGGACTTTGAAAAATTCGACGCACCGCTGCCGGCGGTACTCAGGAAATTCGCCATGTTGCACAAAGGCTTGGTGTTGGTCACCGGACCGACCGGGTCGGGCAAATCCACCACGCTGGCGGCGATGGTGGACTACTGCAATAAAAACCGCAAAGACCACATTTTGACGGTGGAAGATCCCATCGAATTCGTGCATGAGAGCAAAAACGCGCTGGTCAATCACCGGGAAGTGGGCATTCACACCAAGTCGTTTGCTTCGGCACTACGCGGCGCGTTGCGGGAAGACCCGGACATCATTCTGGTTGGTGAAATGCGCGACTTGGAAACCATCGAACTGGCACTGACGGCGGCGAGCACCGGGCACTTGGTTTTCGGCACGCTCCACACGCAAAGCGCTGCCAAAACGGTAGATCGCATCATCGACGTGTTTCCCGCCGACCAGCAGAACAAGATTCGTGCCACGCTTTCCGAGGCGCTGAAAGGGGTCGTGGCGCAGAACCTGTTCAAACGCATTGACAAGAAGGGGCGCGTCGCCGCGCTCGAAATCCTGGTATTCACCACGGCAGTCGCCAACCTGGTGCGCGAGGGAAAGACGCACCAGATTCCCGGCATGATCCAGGTGGGTAAACGCATCGGCAACCAGCCGCTGGATGACGCCATCATGGACCACCTAAAAATGAAACGGATTTCGCCGGAAGAGGCCTATGACAAGTGTCTCGATAAAAAGAAATTCCGCCCGTTTCTACCGCACCCGCCCGAGGATGATGATACCATGTAACTGGTGGCGGGCGGGCGGCCAGTCCTGCCGAATTGAAACCAGACCGAAACCATTTAACATTCAACCAAATGGAGCCGCTGTATGCGACGCAATGACCTTGATTACATTCTGAGCACGATGTTGGATTCACACAAGGACGTGTCGGACCTCAACATAACGGTGGACAAATCGTTGCAGGTTGAGACCGAAGGGCAATTGGCCCCGGTAGCCATCGATCCAAACGTGGAGAAATTGACGCCCTTTCAGACCGAAATGGTAACGCTCAACCTGATCAGTGGCAACCGCCGGTTGCTTGAGGATTTGCTGCAAAAGGGGTCGTGCGACTCCTCATACAGTCTCACCGGCAGGGCGCGGTTCCGGGTGAACATCTTTAGCCAGCGCGGCAATTATTCGTGCGTGCTGCGCAAATTAAACACGAAAATTCCCACCCTCGCCGACCTGAAAATGCCTGAGATTTTTCTCCAGGTTGCCAAGGAAAAAACCGGGCTAGTATTGGTAACGGGAGCGACTGGTTCCGGCAAATCCACCACCCTGGCGGCCTTGCTGAACGAGATCAATGAAACCAAGTCCATTCATATCATCACATTGGAGGATCCGGTCGAATTTGTGCATCCGCAGAAAAGAGCGACGTTCAACCAACGGGAGATGGGGAACGATTTCGACTCCTTTTCCAGCGGGTTGCGCGCCGCATTGCGGCAGGCGCCGAAGATCATCCTGGTGGGCGAAATGCGCGACCGCGAAACTGTGGAAATCGGGCTGAGCGCGGCGGAGACGGGCCATTTGGTGGTCAGCACACTGCACACCATTGACGCCGGCCAGACCATCAACCGCATCCTGGGCATGTTTGAACCGGAAGAGCAGGAGCAGGTGCGGCTTCGGTTGGCGGATACGCTGCGCTGGATTGTCAGCCAGCGCCTGGCACCCAAGGTGGGCGGCGGCCGCTATGCGCTGCTGGAAATCATGGGCAACAACATCCGCACCAAGGATAGCATTGTCCACGGTGAAAGCGAAGGCAAGAGCTTCTACGAAATCATTGAAGCCAGCAATACGTTTGGCTGGCGGCATTTTGATCATGCGGTGCTGGAAGCGTTTGACAACGGGATCATCACGGAGGAAAGCGCCCTGCAATATTCCACTAAACGCGGCATTGTCAGCCGAGGCATTGACAATATCAAGAAGAAGCGCGGCGAAAGCACCATTGCGTATGCGGATCTGCAAATGAAGCGAACCGAAGAGGCGGCCCGGAGTGCCGCCCCGCCCATTCCGGCAGTTTTGAAACTTAAATAAAGGAGCATCCCATGGCATTTGAATTTGATTTTATCAGCGCCACCGATAAGCCGGCTTTGCTGGCCATCAGTTCACTCGAATGGCAGGTGCGGGCGCTGGCCGCGCTGGATTCGCTTGGCTATAAAGTGCATGTTGCGCAAGGTACGGACGACTTCAGCAACCGTTTCACCCAGTTTGCTTACCAAGTGGTAATCATTGAGGAACTGTTTGATTGCGCCGAGTTCAAGGATAACCGCGGGCTGCAATTCGTCCAAACTCTGCCCATGATTTTACGTCGGCACGCCACGGTTTTTCTGTTGGGCGATAGTTTTCAAAGCTTGCATCCCATGCTGGCGTTCCAGCAAAGCGTCCACGCGGTGGTGCATAGCAATGACTTTGAAAACCTCGACAAGATCATTCAAAAAACCGTGGCGGACAACGATCTTTTCCTGACTGCCTACCGGCACGTGCAGGAGCATATTGCCAAAGGCAAGGCGTGATTCATGCCGAAACCATGCGGACGCCAACGGCAAAACCCGTCCGGCTGGATGTGGCGCTGGTGGAGCGCGGCCTGTGCGATAGCCGTGAGAAAGCCAAACGCGCCATCCTATCCGGCCAGGTGAAGGTGAACGGACACACGGCGCAAAAGGCCAGCGACCTGGCGTCGCTGGCGGATTTGGTTGAACTGATTGCGCCTGAAAATTTTGTAAGCCGGGGCGGTTACAAACTCGAACATGCCTTGGAGCATTTTCAGTTGGAGGTCACCGCCCTCACCGTGTTGGATATTGGTGCTTCCACTGGAGGTTTTACCGATTGCCTGTTGCAACGCGGCGCCGCCAAAGTGTATGCCGTGGACGTCGGGCGCGGACAATTGGCTTGGAAACTGAGGTGCGATTCGCGCGTGGTGGTCATGGAAAAAACCAATGCGCGTTCCCTGAATCCGGCCAATTTCAATCCCGGATTTGTAACCGCTGACCTGGCGGTGATTGACTGTTCCTTTATTTCCCTGCGGAAAATCCTCACGCCCG
The DNA here is from genome assembly GCA_037139415.1 of Verrucomicrobiota bacterium. NCBI lineage: Bacteria > Pseudomonadati > Verrucomicrobiota > Verrucomicrobiota bacterium. The sequence continues at coordinate 3,843 of JBAXGN010000039.1, forward strand.
TCGCCGCCCTGGTGAAATCTGGTGGGGACTTGGTGGCTTTGATCAAACCGCAGTTTGAAGCCGGCAAGGCCGAAGCAGACGAGGGGGAGGGTGTGATCACGGATCCGGAAATTCACCGCCGGATTTTGGTGGAATTGGAAGCATTCGTCGCGGGTCTGGGCAACTTAACCTGGCAGGGTGTCACTCCCTCGCCGCTTTTAGGCCCGGCGGGCAATAAGGAATTTTTAGTACGGCTGCACAAACCAGCCTGAACCATGAACGCCAAATCCAACATCAAATGCGTCGGGCTGCTGGCCAACACCGAAAAAAAGGCGGGGTTGCACGCCGTGGTGACGGCCGCCACGCTGATCCAAAAGGCGGGGGTAAGTATTTGCGCGGAGTCCGCCACCGCGCAGTGTTGCAATCTGGACTGCGAAACGTTTGACGTTCCCGCGCAACTGGCCGCGCGCTGCAACTTGATCCTGGTCTTTGGCGGAGATGGCACCATGTTGCGGGCAGCGCATGACCTCGATGGATCCGCTACCCCAGTACTGGGCATCAACTTGGGCGGACTGGGCTTTTTAACAGGTGCCTCCGTGCGCGAAATGAACACGGTACTGCCGCAAGTGTTGGCGGGACAATACGCCATCGAATCCCGCCCGCTGATCGAAGCGCACACCCAGCACGGCGATCACCCGCAAACCCATCCAGCGCTCAACGAATTTGTGATGGGGCGCAAAACCGGGTCGCGCATGGTGGAACTGGAGGTTTTTGTGGACGGCCAAGAACTGACCCGGTATCGCTGCGACGGGTTGATCATCAGTTCGCCGACGGGTTCCACCGCCTATTCGCTTTCTGCGGGCGGCGCGATTGTGAGTCCATCGGCAGAAGTGTTTACCCTAACGCCGATTTGTCCGCACACCCTGTCCAATCGTTCGATCATTCTCAGTCTGAATTCGGAAATCTCTGTCAAGGTATTGTGTAAAACCCCGGAAATTACGCTCTCGGGCGATGGCGAGCGTTTGCTGGATGTGCTGTGCGGGGATTGTGTCCGCATTGTCCGCAGCCGTCATGCATTTCGGTTGGTCCACCTGGCTGGAAGCTCATTCTTCAAAACACTGCGTCAAAAGCTCCATTGGAGCGGAGCGCATATTTAATCTGGAAGGCGACAAAAAACGGCGTCCAAGCGGACGCCGTTTGAATTGTATCGGTAAATTATCTTCCTCAGGCGGCAACGCGAGAGGCATCGCGCGCCTCGATCATCTTGCGCAATTTGAGGAGGGCCAGATTTTGCAATTGGCGAATCCGCTCGCGCGTCACACCGAACTCGCTGCCAATATCCTCAAGCGACCGCTCGCCACCGCCATCCAGACCAAAGCGAAGCCGCAGAATATTCAACTCGCGCTCCGGCAAACGGTCAATCAGATCGCCCAACATATCGAGCATGGTTTGGTGGTCAATTTGCTCGTGTGGCAGCACCGCGCGCTCATCGGCAATGAGATCGCCCATGCGATTGGAGGAATCATCACCCACCGGAGCATCCATCGAAGATGTTTGCACCCCGGCGCTACGAATCCGATTGATACGCTTCACCGACAGCCCCATTTCGGCTGCTACTTCTTCATCAGAGGGTTCCTGCCCAAAAGCATCGGTCAAATGGTTGACTACCCGGCGCACCTTGGCCATTTTATCCAGCATGTGAATGGGCAATCTCACCGTCTTGGCTTGGTTGGCTATTCCGCGCCGAATGGATTGCTTTATCCACCAAGAGCTGTAAGTGGATAACTTGCCACCCTTGGCGGGATCAAACTTTTCTACTGCCCGCATCAACCCGATGTTGCCCTCATTGATGAGGTCCAATAGCGGGAGGCCGTAGCCTTCATATTCGCGGGCAATCTTCACCACCAACCGTAAATTCGCACGAATCATCTTCTCCCGAGCCGCCGCGTCGCCACGTTTGATTTTCTTGGCCAGGATTACTTCCTCTTGAGGCGTAATTAGTTCAACTTGCCCTACTTCCCGCATGTAGAGGGTCAAACTATCCGCCGACTCGGTGAGACGTACAGGCTCGGGAAATGCCACGGTATTACGTGGAACTTCAGCTATGGTCGGTCTCCGGAAATGATTGACAGCCCTGTTTACTGGTAATACGGACACCCTTCCGTTTCGTGTCCCGCTAGTGGTAACTTTTTTGAGGTTGCCTGCCATATTAGTCCGATTTGCCTTTTTCAATATCCGTTTCATAATCGTATCTATCATCACGCTTTTTTCCGAATGGTTCCCGCCGTTTTCTGCTGACGTTCACCACAACATTTGACAATCGCATAACCTATGCCATGTTGAAACTGGGTAGTGTTTGAAGCTCATTGCGTGTGCTGATTATTTTACGCATGTTACTTATGTCTAGGCTTTTACATCCCACGATTGAGGCCAAATATTTTCTCATCGCGGCGTTGCCTTCCATCGGATATGGCAATACTACTCTATCTTATCTCCAAAATAGTGGAGTTGACTCCACTATTTTGGAGATACTTCATTTATCTATGCATCGAGCAGACATGGATTGTTGCGCTTAGGCGACTGTTTTACTCATAGTAGTCGTATAATCCGAGGTTTTTAGAATAAAGTATCACTTGTATGCCCTGTCAGATTAGGAAAAGCATCCCGATGATAAAAAAGACAACCTCCAAAATATTGGAGACGGAGTAATATTTCCGATTATAAACGGAATCACTCGCACTACCGTTTGATGCGTTCCAAGCCCAGTTTTTTCATGCGGGCTTCGAGCGTCGTTGGCTTTAGCGCCAGGATTTCTGCAGCTCCTTGCGAACCGCGTATGCGCCAGTTGACTTTGTCCAAAACGGCCAGGATATGGTCCCGCTCAACATCCTTCAAGCGACCAGACACAGGATCGGGGTAATTGGCGAACTGCGGCAACTCGACTTGCAAGGCTGGACCGGGCGATAGAATCATGGCACGCTCCACAATATTACGCAGTTCGCGCACATTGCCAGGCCAGTTATATTGCGTGAGCATATCCAGTGCTTTGCGTGGAATCGTTTGAATGCGCTTGCTCATGCGAGTGGCAAACTCCTGCACGAACGCACGCACCAAAATGGGAATATCCTCGCGCCGCTCGCGCAACGGCGGCACGGTAATGGGAAACACATTGAGGCGATAATATAAATCCTCGCGAAACCGGCCTTCGCGAACCGCGCGGCCAAGGTCGCGATTCGTGGCGGTAATTAACCGCACATCCACTTTCAAGGTTTTGGTGCTACCCACCCGCTCAAACTGGCCTTCCTGGAGCACCCGGAGTAGTTTGGTCTGCAGTTCCAAGGGGAGTTCTCCAATTTCATCCAGGAACAATGAGGAACCATCCGCCAACTCAAACCGTCCCGCTGCACTGGTATGGGCACCGGTGAAGGCACCCTTTTCCCGGCCAAACAATTCGCTTTCAATCAGGTTGGTCGGAAGCGCCGCACAGTTGACCTTGACCATGGAGCGCGGCTGGCGCGGGCTTTGCTCATGAATCGCCCGGGCAAGCAATTCCTTGCCGCTGCCCGTTTCGCCCAATACCAATACCGTTGTGGGCGTCCCCGCCACTTGTTTGACGGCGGCCAAAACACGCTGGATAGCTTTGCTGCAACCGAGGATTTCATGATGGCTGATGGTTTTGATCTCCTCGCGAAGATAAACGTTTTCAGCCTCCAATTGCTCCTTCAAGCGTACGATCTCCCGGGTGCGTTCCTTGACCAGAACTTCCAGCCGCTTCGATTTCAAAAACAGCTCGATGAAAAAATCCACCTTAGTTTGTAGCGCCAGCGGGTTGAACGGCTTAAATAGATAATCCACCGCCCCGATGGCGTAACCTTCCTCCATCCCAAGTTGATCCTGGCGATGGGCGGTCAGAAAAAGAATCGGGGTATGTTTCGCCTTCGGATTGGCTCGAATCTGGCGGGCCACCTCGAACCCATCCATATCGCCCAGCGAAATGTCCAGCAAGATCGCGGCATATTCCTTGGCCTGGGCCAAAGCCAAACCTTCCGCCCCGCAACTGGCGGTATCCAACGCCACATTTTGCCGACGCAAAATGCGTTTATATAGCTCCAAGAAGTGGAGGTCATCGTCCACCACCAGCACCCGTGGATCTTTTTCCGAAACATCCGTTTCAGCCATAAGCCATTTTTAAGCCGTCTGCATCGCGTTTATGCCAGGATTCAATCATGTATAGACGGCTGAATGCAATTAAATCCTGCCCGCGCCGGGCAGTAAAGCACCTTTCATCCTGAATTTAGCTCTTAAAGTAGTCTTCAAACGGTTGGAGTATTTTCAGTTTGATGAGCACGACGAGCAGGGCCGTATAAAGCAACGAAACGATCACGTCTTTTTTCCACTCTTGTTTGCAGGCCGCCTTTTCCTCTGGCGATAGCAGAGCTCGCAATCCTTTATGCATGAGAATGAAACCCAACAGATTGGTGAGCCAGTAGCCAACAATGAGAGCGGGACCAAATACCGGGTGATACAACCGGCTCACCACCCAGGCAAACGCATACGCCAAAGGCAGGTTGACAAACGCATCGTTCCACCAGGAAAGCGGCGATAACATGAATCCCACGAACGTCAGCACACCGCCAGGAAATTTTTCTTTCAGGCCCATGATGGAGTCAAAAGGGTTAACGGAAACAATGCGAGCCAGGCGAGTACTGAGCCGAAACTCTCATTCCGCCTGGATGTATTACAAGTCATCTTATTGCACCGCCCCATCACCGGTGGGATAAACTTTGCGCACTTTTAAATATTTTTCCAAAAAGAAGTGCATGTCGTAAACGACTTCCTCGGGCGGTTCGGTAAAATGCCATCCGCGCACCAGCTTTAATTGGGTGCGAACGCCTTTGCTAGCCAAGGAGTAGTGGAGCAGCACGCTTTGATACTGGGGATTAGTCCAATCACGTGTGCCTTGAACAATAAAGAACGGAGCGGATTTATAGTCGGCGTACCGGGATGGATTCGCCACCTGCGCTTCCTCCGGTAAATCTCCTATGGGGCCGCCAAGCAACCGAGCGGGTGCGACATAGGCTGATGCCAGATAGGACTCATTGGTTTTGATCAGACTGAAATTTACCGGCGGCGAAATGGCGCAGACTGCTTGAACCTTGCTGGACGCCCCCGGGTTATCCGTGCCTTCCAATTCCTTAATATCGCCAGTGGTGCCGAGTAATGCTGCCAGATGTGCTCCGCCGACGGCCCCATAAACTGCGATATGGTCGGCGGCCAAATGGTACTGGGCAGCATTCAGGCGCAACCAGCGAACGGCGGCCTTGCAATCGTACAACTGGGCTGGGAAAGGCGCGACCTTGGACGAACGATACTCCACACAGGCCACGACGTATCCAAATTTGGTCAGGTATTTTATCGGACAACGTGATGTGCTGGGGGAATCCCAGTAGGGTGGCAGCCATACCACCACCGGCGCTTCGACATACTCCCCTTTGGGGAAATGTAAAACGATTTTGAGTGGCGTTCCCTCACGCTGCACAAACTCGGCCTTGTTCTCGGTATTGGTCACGGTTTGCGTTGCATGCCAGACGGCGGGCGACTCGTAAGAGCCCCGCTGAGCCCGCACTTGGAGGACGGTCAACCCGAACAGCAAAAAACACACGTGCCAACCTAATATTGCATTACCACGGTTCATCATTACGGTAAAATATACCGACGTTCTATTGAAAAGTCCATCCGATTTCCCAATAGTTTTTAAAGAACTCTCCAGCACAGAAAAAACATTGCATAATCGGCCCAAAACCGGCACGGTGGCCCTCAGCAATTGTGAACATGATGGTAATGATCCGAAAAGGTTTGTATGTTTTCCGCCGCTAAATTGCAGGAAGCGCTCTTGTGTCTCCGGGCCGGCCAGGTCACCCTGCCCTACCCGGCGCAAGCCCGGCCATTGCCCGAACGGTTTCGCGGCCGTCCGATTTTCAATGCCGCGAAGTGCATCGGCTGCGCCGGTTGCGCGAACAACTGTCCGGCGCGCGAAATTTTGGTGTTTGATCCGTGCCAGGAGATTCGGATTCTGAAATATCTCGGCCGCCGCTGCACCTACTGCGGGCGCTGCGCGGATGTCTGCCCCGAAAAGGCGATCACCATGAGCCAGGAATATGAGAACGCCACCAACGCCATCGGGGACATTCAGCAAAATCTGGAATTATTCATGAGCACCTGCCAACGGTGCGGGCGCTGCTTCAAGGAACCGACCCCGCTGGAACAGTTGAAGATGAAAGGGTATCGCTTCGACGATCTGCAAAACGAGCGCTGGGTGTATCGCTCCCGAAGCTACCTGAACAAACCCTCCGAGACGGGCGACATCGAACTCGAACTGGATTAAGCCTTCGCCGACTGACCTGATCATCCAATGGCAACCGCTATGTTGAAGAATCTGTGCCAGCAAATGTTTGGCCGCTCACTCTGGGTCTATCACGCCAACAGTGGCGGCTGCAACGGCTGCGACATTGAGGTGCTGAATGTGCTCACCCCGTATTATGACGCGGAGCGGTTCGGCATCAAACTGGTGGGGTCGCCCCGCCATGCGGATGTGATGCTCTGCCAGGGGCCGGCCATGCGCAGCACCGCCAAATCGCTCAAGCGCGCGTATGACGCCATGCCCGCCCCCAAACTGGTGTTTGCCATCGGTTCCTGCGCGTGCGGCGGCGGCATCTGGTTCGACATGTATAATGTGATGGGACCGGTGGAGAAAGTTTTGCCGGTCAATTTTTACATTCCCGGCTGCCCGCCCCGCCCCGAGGCCATCATTTACGGCGTCGCCGTCGCCGTCGGCATCGTGGATAAAAAGACCGCGCCGGTGCAGTTCAAGCAAATGGAATATCCCATCCCGCGGTATCACCCGGAGGATTTGCGCGGCCGGGATGAGATGGTGGTGTACGAAAAAGTGGAGAAAATCTAGCGCGTCAGTAGCGAGGAGCGCGCGGGTCCACTTCCTGACTCCAGCGGTCAATGCCGCCCGAAAGGTTCTGCACGCGGAGAAACCCATGACGCTGGAGGATGGCCAAGGCGTGCATGCTGCGAATGCCGTGATGGCAATACACCACCAAATCGGCGTCCTTCCAATCCGCCAATTCATCCAGTCGCATGGACAGTTCATCCAACGGAATCAGCCGCGATTCGGGCAGGGCGACAATCGCGTGCTCCTCGGGCTGCCGGACATCAAGCAAGCGGGGCGGCACCCCGGAATTCAGGAGCAATGCCAGTTCCCGGGGAGAAATCTGCAAATTCATGAACGCGGGCTACTGATTCAGCGCCCCCAAATACCGTTCGCAATCAATAGCGGCGGCGCATCCCATGCCGGCGGCGGTGATAGCCTGGCGATAGACATGGTCCGCGCAATCACCCGCCACAAAGATGCCCGGCACATTTGTGGCGGTGCCTGCCACAGGAATGATATAGCCATTCTCATCCTGATTCAGGATGCCCTTGAACAGTTGCGTGTTGGGCACATGGCCGATGGCCACAAACACCCCCGCGCAGGTGAGCGCCGATTCCACCCCGGTCTTGACATTTTTCAGACGCACCCCGATGACCTTGTTCTGCGCCACGTCGAGAACTTCGGTAATGACGGAATCCCACACCGGCTTGATTTTCGGGTTGGCCAAGGTGCGTTCCGCCATGATTTTCGAGGCGCGTAGCGTGTCCCGGCGATGCACCAGGTAAACCACCGATCCAAAGCGCGTCAAGTACTGGGCCTCTTCGCAAGCGGAATCGCCGCCGCCCGCCACCACCAACGGCTGGTTGCGGAAAATCGGCAGCGCGCCATCGCAGGTGGCGCAATAGGTCACCCCGCGTTTATCCAACTTGGTTTCGCTTTCCAACCCAAGATGCCGGTGCCCCGCCCCGCTGGCAACGATCAACGTCTGGGCCTGAATTTTTTCGCCATCCACCGTGAGCGCAAACGGCGACTGCGAAACATCCACCGCTTCCAGCGCACCAGAGTGAACGCGCGCGCCAAAGCGCTCCGCCTGCTGTTGCATGCGGGTCATGAGATCGTAGCCCTCCACCCCTTCCGGAAAGCCGGGAAAATTCTCCACCACACTGGTGGTGGTCAGCAGCCCGCCGGGCATGGGACCAGCCAGCACCAGCGGGTTCAGGCCGGCGCGCGCCGTATAGATCGCCGCCGTCAAACCAGCGCAGCCGGTTCCAATAATGATAATTTTTTCAACACTCATAAATCGTTCAGGATTTTACCAGCGATACAAAATTACGCAACAGTTGCAACCCGACTTTCTGGCTTTTTTCGGGATGAAACTGGGTGGCAAAGACATTATTCCAGGCAATGGCCGAAGCAAACGTTTCGCCATATTCCGTCCGCGCGGCAACAATCGAATCATCCACCGGCTGCGGATAATAGCTATGCACGAAATAAAAGTAGCTGCGATCTGGAAGTTCTTTAAATAGGGGACAATCCGCCTGGGCCAGGGCAACCTGGTTCCAGCCAATTTGCGGCACCTTGATGCCGCCCGCCCCGCTGAAACGCACCACCCGCCCCTTGAATATGCCCAAACCAGCGGCGCAACTGTTGAATTCCTCGCTCTTCTCGAACAGCGCCTGATACCCCACGCAGATACCAAGGAAGGGACGCCCCGTCTGAATAAACGCCCGGCACGCGGCCAGCAATTCCTGCCGTTGCAACGCATGGATGCAATCATCAAACGCCCCCACGCCCGGCAACACCACCGCGGCCGCGTCGCGCAGACCTTCCGGTCGCGTGACCCGCCGTACGTCCGCCCCGACTTGCAGCAGTGCCTTTTCCACGCTGCGCAAGTTGCCGGAGCCATAATCAATCAACGCAATCATGGGCACAAAGTAACGATTTTACGAGTCGCATCAAAGCAGAGAATCATGAAACCGGCGTTGGCGAATCCGTTGAGGTTTTTTCCGGCACCGCACTCCCTGCCATTTCCTTGAGGGCACGCAAACGCAACTGACCACAGGCGGCATCAATGTCCTGCCCCTTTTCCTGTCGCATGCTTACGGTTACACTCTCCGCCTCCAGCCCGCGTAAAAACGCCAGGCATCGTTCCTCCGAGGGACGCTCCCAAGCCAGTTCCGGGACGTGATTATAAGGAATCAAGTTGATCTTGGCGTGGAGTTTTTTGGCCAGGCGGGAAAGCGGCAGCACTTGTTCCAAACCATCGTTGACACCGGCAATGAGAATGTACTCGAAGGTGATCAGCTTGCCCTTGCAGCGCACGTATGCCTCGCAGGCCTCGGCCAGTTTGGCGAGCGGATACTTGCGATTGACAGGCATCAGTTTGGCTCGTACTTCATCCGTGGCGCCATGCAAAGAAATCGCCAGTCGAAACTGCATTGGTTCCCTGGCCAGTTGCAGAATCTGGGGCACCAGACCGCTGGTGGAAATTGTTATCTTTCGGGCGCCAATGCCGCAGCCCCAAGGCGCATTGCAGATGATCAGCGCCTTGAGCAGGTTTTCATAGTTGGCCAGGGGTTCGCCCATGCCCATGATGACCAGGTTGTCAATCGCCCGGTCTTTACCCGGGGTGACCGCCGCTTCCGCCGGGGCGTTTTGCGCATACCAGCGCTCCGCCGCCACCACCTGCTCAACCATTTCATCCACCGTCAGATGGCGCTTCCATCCCTGAAGCCCGCTCGCGCAAAACTTGCACCCATACGCGCAGCCCACTTGGGTGGAAACGCACAGGGTGCGGCGATCACTGGCCTCGCCATACAGGCCGGGACTGGCAGGAATCAGAACGCTTTCGATCAGGGATTGATCCGCGAGCTGCCAGAGGAACTTCACGGTGGCTCCCCGCAACCCCTGGGTGCAGAATAACTTCAGCGGCAGAAGGCCGAACTGGCCGCGCAGCTTTTCGCGGAAGGCCAGTGGCAGATCACTCATCTGATCCCAATCCGACACGCGCCGATGATACAGCCAGCGCTGCACTTGGGCGGCGCGATAGGCCGGCCAACCCCAGGAAGAGAATAGGGACTCCAGCTCGTCGCGAGTAACGGATTTAATTCCCGAAAGCATGATGGTGCGCACCCGCCGGCATGGTGACAAGCCGGCGGGCGCATCGTAAAACTGTTACTGCTGGTGGTAAAACTTCGTGGTGTATTCCTGCACCATTCGCCACGTGGTGTATTTAGGCACCAACGTCACCATCGCCCGGCGGATTTTTTGGATCCACTTGCGCGGTAACCCGGAGGCGTCACGATTAAAGAAGCAGGGAACCACTTCCGTGGTCAACACGCGGTACAGATTTTCGCTATCCCGGCGATCTTGTTCTTCCACACTGTCCGGATGCGTGTCATCGCCAATGGCAAAGCCATTGGTGCCGTCATAACCTTCCCGCCACCAGCCATCCATGATGCTGAGGTTCAAGCAGCCATGGCATCCGGCTTTCTGGCCGCTGGTGCCTGAGGCTTCCAACGGACGGCGCGGGTTGTTCAGCCAGACGTCGCAGCCGGCGACCATTGAGCGCGCGACGTGAATGTCGTAATTTTCGATGAACACCAAGTGACCTTTCAAGTCGCTGAACTTGCTCAGATGGATGATGTGCTGAATAAACTTTTTTCCTTCATCATCACGGGGATGCGCCTTGCCAGCAAAGATGAACTGCACCGGGTGCTGTTTATCCTTGGACAACTGCACAATTTTCTCAAATTGCTGGAAGATGAGCGGCGCGCGCTTATACGTGGCAAAGCGCCGGGCAAATCCAATGGTCAGCGCATCGGTATCCAAGAGCGCGTCAAATTCGATAAAGTCACGTTGCGCCAACCGCTGCCCTTGGAGCAACAGACGGCGACGGGCAAACTCGATCAATTCCCGGCGCAGCTTATAACGCAAGGCCCATAATTCTTCATCGGAAATAAAGGCGGGATCGGCCATCTTGGCCCAGAATTCCGGCGCATTCACCTCGGCCTCCCAAGCCAGTGTGGGCTTGCGGCTCCAAAAGCTGGTGACTTCACCCTCGACCGGGCGGTTCTCCGCCAGGTCGCTGGCGGCCACGCTGGCGGCAAATTTGCGCCGCCAGAACCGACGCATCGGCCCCTTCATCCAGCCCATCAAGTGAACGCCATTGGTGATATATCCAATCGGAACATCCTCGACTTTGCGGTCAGGCCACAAACAGTTCCACATCTTTCGGCTTACCTGCCCGTGCAATTCACTCACGGCGTTGGCCGCGCGCGAACATTTGAGCGCCAGAACCGTCATGCAGAAAGGCTCGTTCGCATTTTCCGGATGCACCCGGCCAAAGGCCATCAGTTCATCCAGGGACACCCGAAGATTGGACATGAATTTGTTGCAGGCATAGTTCACCAAGTCCGGCGAGAAACGATCATGCCCGGCTTCCACCGGCGTGTGCGTAGTAAAGATGCATTCGGCACGCGTGGCGGCCATGGCTTCTTCCAAGGTTTTGCCTTCGCCCAATTTTTCCCGCATCAACTCCAAGGTCAGGAACGCGGCGTGTCCCTCGTTCATGTGGAATACGGACGGCTGCACGCCCATCGCGCGCAGCAAGCGCACGCCACCCACCCCCAACAGGATTTCCTGCATGATGCGGGTGGAGCTATCGCCGCCGTACACGCGCAGGCACAAATCGCGATAATGCAGATCGTTCTCCGGCAGATTGGTATCAAGCAGATACACCGGCACGCGCCCGACGTTGATGCGCCAGGCGCGGAACACAACCTGGCTCATGGCAATCTTGACGGAACACATCAGCGGTTCACCGCGCGCATTCAACACCGGTTCCATCGGCAGATTCTTGGGATTCAGCAGCGTATAATATTCCGTCTGCCAGTTATCCTGGTTAATGCTCTGCTGAAAATAGCCCTCGCGATAGAAGAGGCTGATGCCGATAAACCCAAGTCCGAGGTCGCTCGCGGCTTTGGCGTGATCGCCGGCCAGCACTCCCAAGCCGCCGGCGGCAATCGGCAGCGATTCATGGAAACCAAATTCAGCGGAAAAATACGCCACCGGATTTTCCAGCAACGCGGGCGCATGTTGGGCGGCCCAAGTCGCCTTATCATTCAGGTAATGCTCAAAACTGTGCAACACGGTTTTGACGCGCTCATAAAAATCCGGGTCTTGAAGCCTCACCCGCGCTTCATAATCCGAGACCTCCTGCAACACCGCCACCGGGTTGTGGTAGAGATTTTGCCAGGCGCGCGGGGAGAATTCGGCGAAAATTTCCTGCGCCGGCTGGTTCCAGGTCCACCAGATATTGCGCGCCATTTTGTTCAGACCTTTGATGATTTCGGTCAACTCTCCTGCTGCCAGTGGTACTTTGCTCATAATTTACCTCTACAATGTGATGGATGCCATGCCAGTGGCCCGGGCCGGCCTCTCCTGGCGATATTTTTTTCAAAACAACCGTTGCTTGGGGCGTGCCGCGCCCCCCGCTCGTGCGACGTGGAAAATGAAACAGACCAACCCTTCTTGCGCCCCCCGTTTTGGCCGCCCCATAGTCCCTGATCGCTTGGAACTTGTAACGTTTTCCAACCCGGTACTCAATAAGATTTTTTGACGATCTAATTCGCCCGATGAACCGGATTGGCAGAACTGGTAATGGAATCGAGAAAAAATGATCCATAATCAATTTTACCGTTACGAGTACGGCGGGGATGAGCGGGGGCCAAAATCCTGGCGATTGCTCTACCGCGATGAGGCCGTCTGGAAACCGATGGCAGGTGCTTCCGATTACGGTGCTGCCTTGGATCAATGCAAATTCTTCAGCACCCTGCGCCGGGGAAAGTCACCTTTCCCGACCGGAACCCCGTTGTCGCGTCGCCCAAGGGAGCGATTCCCAAAGTAGGCAACGAGTCTCCGTTTGCAGTTGGGCAATGGGACAGCCGCTTCCAGCTTGCACCAAACCGAGCTTGATGCAGACTGCTGACAAGCCGGCCCCTTAATTTTTCCATGGCATTGTCCAAGAATTCATTTACACTATTGCGTGTGGGTGCATTCATACGTAACTGCTTGGCCACGCCTGGAGAATACGATTCCGGGTATAGTAAGCTTTTATTCGTCCTCGCCTTAAACCACCATTCATCCCTACACTTTTAATTATGGAAGAAGAATTCGACTCGACCACCATGTGGGAAATGCGGCTGTTCCTTGAGGAAATCTGCTGCAACCTGTGCCGCTTCCAGCATGTGGATGAACTGCAAATTGCCCCGGTGGATATCACAATCCATCAAGAAGCGTATCTGGCTCTTCCGGGCGCATATGCCGATATCAGCGTACAGGTTCCCGGTGCCGCTCCGTATTTTGTCGAGGTGAAGTATGGTTATCCCGCCAGCAATATCATCAGCCATGTAGCGCGCAAATATGGTTCCAACGCCCCCCGACTGGTGGGCGCATCCAAGCTGGTGCTCGTGGTGCCGACCAGCGAATACCCCGACTGGCCGGATATTCAGCGCCAGATTGAGTCTCGGCTCCAAAAGGGGTTGAAGCTGGAAATCTGGGATGAGCCGTTCCTGTTTTCCCTCATCCGCAAGCGGTTCAACCTGGAGATTGACGCCTTTTCGGAAGGCAATATGGTCCAACTCAAAGCCGCGCTGGATCATTCCAAGGGGCACTGGGCGTTCGGCGATAGCTGGAAGGCCACCCCGCTGCAATCCGCGCTGCTCTGGAGCTTCGGTTTTTGGAAGCTCAAGCAGTTCCGGGAACTGAATCACCTGACGCCGGAATCCATTTTGCCGCCCGGCATGTACAAGGGCGCCGTGGCAGTGCTCGCGGACCTGTGTTCGTTTTCCAGTTACGTGCGCGACACGCGCAATGACGCCGTCATCCGCCAATGCCTGACTTCGTTTTATTCCAAGGCGCGCTACGAAATCCTGAACAGCGGCGGCATGATTTACCAGTTCGTGGGCGACGAGGTGATCGGCCTGTACGGCATTCCCCGCCACACGGAAGGCTACCAGCAATCCGCCCTGGAGTGCGCCAAGGCCCTGGTGGACCTCGGCAATTCCATCTCCCACCAATGGCAGCGCCAGATTGACCGCATCCAGACCTCGCAGGGCGTTCACATCGGCGTCGCAATGGGGGACATTCAGGTGGTTTCCCTTCAGCCGTTCGGCCGGGCGCACATCGGCGCGGTGAGCGACGCCATCAATATGGCCAACCGCTTGCTCGCCAAAGCCGGCTCGAGCGAAATTGTCGTCAGCAACACGTTTATCCGCGGTCTGGATGAAAAATCCCAGACGCAGTTTCGCGAGATCGACCCGGTGGATGCCCGCAACCTCGGCACCATCCGGGCCTGGAAAACGGGGCCGATCAATGCCCCGGACAAGGAATAACTCGGGTCAGCTCGCCCAGGAATAGTCGTACGGTTTGCGTTGTTCGCGCGCCACCCAGGCGTTGGCGTCCTTGGCACCGTCGCCCGTAAACTCTTCCCGCTCGACGTCCCATTGCAGCTTGCGGCCCAGCCGAAGCGAAATCACTGCCAGATGGCATTCCGAGGCGGAACGATGCCCGGTCTCCACATCGCAGATCGGGTCTTTGCGCGAACGCACACAGTCGAAGAAATTCCCCATGTGATCCGTGCTGACGTACAGCCGCTCGGCAGACGCTGGCAACGGCGTACTCAACAATTCCTCGTTGCTGCATTCGATCGCGCCGCGCCGCACCCAGATCCAGCCGTCGCTGCCCTCGAACCGGATCCCGTTGCGCTGGCCTTCCTTGTTAATGACGCCACCAAAGATGGAATCGTCCTTGGTGGTCTTGAGGTAATGCTTCACGCCGCTCGAATAGGTAAACTGCACTTCGTATTCGCTGAACGCGGTAAAACCGCCCGGGACGGGTGGCACGAGGACTTTGCCTTCCACGCTGTCCGGGCCTTTGAGTCCGGTGGCCCAGAAGGCGATGTCGTTATGATGCGCGCCCCAGTCAGTAATGGTGCCGCCGGAATATTCGAGCCAGAAGCGGAAGTCGCGGTGACAACGCTCCTTCATGTATTCCACCTGGGGCGCCTGGCCGAGCCAGTAATCCCAATTCAGATTGGCAGGGACGGGCACGGGCTTAAAGGGACCGCCGTGCAAACCGGCCGGGAGCCAGACCACGATCTTCTCGAGCTTGCCGATGCGCTTATTGCGCACCAGTTCGCAGGCCAGCCGGAAATTCTTATCGCTCCGTTGCTGCGTGCCGGTTTGCAGCACTGCCTTATTGGCGCGCACCGCTTGCACCAACCGCTTGCCTTCATCCACCGTGAGGGTCAACGGTTTCTCGGAATAGACATCTTTCTTGGCCTTGACGGCGGCGAGATTGTTTAAGGTGTGCCAATGATCCGGCGTGCCGTTAACGACGATGTGAATATCATCGCGCTCCAGAATTTTGCGGAAGTCCGAATAGATCTGCGGCTTCTTGCCATCCTTGGTGAACGCCTTGACGCCCGCTTCGGCGTGCGCCTGGTCCGCATCGCACACGGCGAGGATGTTCCCGAAACGCATGGAATCCCTGGCAACGCCAGTGCCGCGCCCGCCGCAGCCGACGACGGCAATGCCGGGGCGGTCATTGGGGCTGGTGGTCTTGGGTGGTTCAGCGGCCTCGGCCTGATCGCGCTCCAGGAACCAGAGGGGCAATCCGGTGGCAGCGGCAGTCGCCGCAAACGCTTTGGCGAATGAGCGGCGCGAAATAGTCCAGGATCTGTTAATCATAGGGGGATTGAATCGCGGAGACCCGCCCGCGTCAAGACATCAAACTTTTATTGCGTGCTTATTTGACGGATTCGTGGCATAGCGAAACGCAACCGATGTTGACCTGTCAACAACAGACCCGGCTGGCGGCGGTGGATTGCCTGGTGGATCATGGCCATCTCACCCGCCTGCTGTATTCCACGGACGCCTCGATTTACCAAATCGAGCCGTCCGCCGTCGCCTTTCCGCGCACCGTCCAGCAGGCCGCCGCCGTCATTCAAGCCGCCGCCGAACTGAACCTGCCCGTCACCCCACGGGGCGCGGGCTCAGGGCTCACCGGCGGCGCGGTGGGGGATGGCCTGATCGTGGATTTCGCCCGCTTCAACCGCCACATCACGCAGCTTGATCTGGAGGCGCGCACCGTGCGCGTCGGGGCCGGGGTGGTGCTGGATCAACTGAACGAGTTCCTTCGCCCGCACGGCTACCGCTTCGGGCCGGACGTCGCGACCAGTTCCCGCGCGACGCTGGGCGGGATGATCGCCAACAACTCCTCCGGCTCGCACGTGCCCATGTACGGCGTCACCGCCGATCATGTGACCGCGTTGGAATGCGTCATGGCCGATGGGCGCGTGGTGGAAATCGGCACGGCCGCAGATTCTTTAAAGGACAAGCGAGAAATGGTCGAGACGTTGGCCACCAATCACGCCAATGAAATCCTCACCCGCATGCCGCCGGGCATTCTCAAGCGCTGGACCGCCTACGGCCTGGACCGCGTGCAGCGCCACCTCGGTCATCCGCTGGTGCAAGTACTGGCGGGCAGCGAAGGCACACTCGCGGGCGTGTGGTCCGCCCAACTGCGCATCGTCCCCCTGCCCCGCGCCAAAGGCATCGGCATCCTGTTCTTTGATTCCGTCACCGAAGCCATGCAAGCCACCGTGGACCTGCTGGATTTAAAGCCCGCCGCCATCGAGCACGTGGACCACGTGCTGTTTGATCAGACGCGCGGCCAGCTTGCCTTCAAGGCCGCCCGTGATTTGCTCGAACTGGATAAAAAACCGTGCGCCGCCTTCCTGATTGTGGAGTTCTTTGAAGACGTGGCCGAGCGGCTCGCCATCCTGGAACAGCGCCGCATTGGCAAGCGCCGGTTGATCCTCACCGCCCCCGGTCCGATGGCGCTGGTGTGGAACCTGCGCAAGTCGGGCCTCAACCTCGTCACCAGTTGCGCCGGCAACGCCAAACCCACGACCTGCATTGAGGACACCGCCGTCCGCCCCGCGCAATTGCCGGAATACGTCGCCGCGCTGCAAGGCATCTTGAAACGCCTCGGGCTCACCGCCAGCTTCTACGGCCACGCCGCCACCGGGCTGCTGCACGTGCGGCCCGTGCTGGATTTGCACCGCGCCGAAGATGTCACCAAGTTGCGGCAGGTGGCGGATGAAGTCGCCGCCCTGGTGCGGCAATTCAAAGGCTCGCTGGCCGCCGAACACGGCGTGGGCATCGCCCGCACCGCCTACCTGCCGGAACAAGTGGGCGAGCCGTTGCTGGCCGCCATGCGCCAGATCAAGGACACCTTCGATCCGCGCCATCTCTTCAACCCCGGCAAAGTCATCGCCGACGGCCGTTACCGCATGGATACCTTCCTGCGCCCGCTGGCCGCGCATCCGGACGCCCTGCCCTTTGCGCCCCGCCTCGCGTTCGCCCGGCGCGACGGCTCCTTCATCGCGAACCTGGAGCAATGCAACGGCTGTGGCGGCTGCACCAAGCAAACCCCGGTCATGTGCCCGACGTTCATCGCCACCGGCGACGAACTCATGTCCACGCGCGGGCGCGCCAACGTCATCCGCGCCTGGCTGGAAGGCCGCACGGACGGGCTGAACTCCCCAGAGCTGGACGCCGCGCTGAGCAACTGCCTCGCGTGCAAAGCCTGCGCCACCGAATGCCCCTCCAACGTCAATCTGCCCCTGCTCAAAGCCGAACTCGCGCAGGCCCGGCACGCGCAACACGGCACCCCGCTGGCCGCCGCTGTATTCAGCCACGTGGATTGGCTCGGGCAAATCGCCAGCCGCGAGCCGACCCTTGCCAATGCCGCCTTGGGATCAAAACTCCTCCAGCCGCTCATGCATCGCCTGCTGGGGCTCGCGCCGCAACGCCCCTTGCCGCCGTACGCCGCCGAGCGCTTCGACTGGTGGTTTGCCCGGCGGCCCATCCCGCGCCTGGGCGCTCGCGGCAAAGTCATCCTGTGGGACGACACCTTTGCCCGCTACCACGATCCCCACATTGCCCGCGCCGCCGTCACCGTGCTGGAAGCCGCCGGTCATGAAGTCCTGCTGCTGAAAGACCGCGCCTGCTGCGGACGCCCCGCCTTCAGCCAGGGAGATTTAAAACGCGCCCGCGAACTGGGCCGTCACAACCTGGCCTTGCTGGCGGCCATTCCGGCGGGCATTCCCGTGCTGTTCCTCGAACCATCCTGCTGGTCCATGTTCGCCGAAGATTACCGCGAACTCAAATTGCCCGGCGCGGACGCCGTTGCCCCCCGCTGCCTGCTCTTTGAACAATTCCTGGATGCGCTGCTGCAACAAACGCCCGATGCGCTGACCTTCACCCCGGCGACCGCCCCGCGCCCCATCGCCATCCACGCCCATTGCCACGCCAAAGCCCTGACCCAGCCCGCCTACATGCAACGCCTCGCCCAACGCATTCCCGGCAGCCAAGTGACGCTGCTCGATTCCGGCTGCTGCGGCATGGCAGGCGCCTTTGGCATGATGGCCGACAAATACGAACTCTCCGTGAACGTGGCCGAACCGCTGCTGAATCTGGTGAACAAACTTTCCCCCGAAACCATCCTCGTCGCCTCCGGCACCAGTTGCCGCCACCAATTGGAACACCTCGCCGGACGCAAAGCCCTGCACCTGGCCGAACTCCTCGCCCAGGCGCTATAGCATTGATCGCCCCTACGCCAACCGGCGCAACGCCTGGATCAAGGCATTGTTCGTGTTCAAGATCAAATGGCATAAAAGGAAAGTATAAATTAAGGATTAAGGATAAAAAAAGACCAAAGCAGTTTGCCACTTTGGCCTTTTGACTTGGGCATTCTGCCTGGGGTTTAGGTGGCGGCAACGCAGATCGGATTTCGGGGTCAGTGGCTTTGGCAAAATACCAGGTGGGCTGCCGCCGATCCCAGGTGGGTTTGAACCAAACCCAGGTGGGTCTGAGCTGATCCCAGGTCGGTTTCGTCCAAACCCAGGTGGGTCTGAGCCAATCCTAGGTCGGATTGGCCTAATCCTAGGTCGGATTCAGCCAAACCCAGGGCGGATTGGAGAAAAACCACATGGATTTTCGACGTTTTTTGAGGGTTTTGGGGCGGTTGAACCTGTTTTTTCGCCAAACCCATGTAGGTTACATCCTGAAAACAAGGCACTTACGCAAAAAACCGCCAAAAACGTCAAAAAACGGGGGTTTCCAGCTTTAATGGCAGGCGTTAAAGTAAACTCTGGCATCCCTGCCGGGATGCAGTTGGGTTTATTGGGCGGCTTTCCGGAGGTCATGCCCCGTTCCCCTCATGACGCTCCGGCTACATTCTGCCAATCCCATTCGGGATTGGAACCCAAAACCCTGGCCTCCCATGACGTACTCCCTACGGGATAAACCCTGGTCAGCCCGGCAATCCTGAACCGGATTGCGTCACCAGACTCCAACCCAGCGCTGGATGGGTTTCCCTCAATCCGAAAGGATTGACAGCTTGTAGCCGGTCGGTCGCGAGGGGCACGGGGCGCGACCACCGGAAACGCGGAGAAAAGACGAGCGCACCCCGGAGCGGGTGCCAGAGATGCTGAGGGAAGGCTTTTTGATCACTGATCCATCCCCAAATCCTTCACGAATTGTGCGTCCTCCCGATACTCCCCCTCTCGAAGATGAAGCTGCTCAATCACCAACTTTCTGACCAAAGTAGCCACCTGATCCCGCGTCCAGGAAATCGCATTCGACGTAACCGCAAATGGAACAAGCTCGCGTAGTTGCGAATACCGGGCGGGAATGAATGAACAGAAAGGACGCGTGAGTTGGGCGGAGATATAGGCAACCAGCATAGTGCAGGAGGCTGCGAAAGCCCAATGGGATATGGCAATCAACGCGCAAAACGTGCCGAGCGAGAGAATCCAAATGCCCGCTGTGAGCCATCTGGGCCGCGCTAGAGCGGGCCAACGCCTTGCTTGAACAGCGGTCTTGAGATCGTCCCACACCTCTCGCTCTGATCTCCCTGCCGTAAAGGATCGAATGTCGGCAGTGAGGTCCACCTTTCGTCGTGAGACGCCCAAAGTCTGAGTTAATCCCTTGCGAAGGAGATAAAAGGCTCGCTGGGATACGCATACACGCTCGTCGTTCGCTCGCAGCTTGCCGAAAACAAGATCAATCACCGCCGCAGGCGTGCAGCAGGCCTCTGCCTCTGCGTCGGTAATCGCAAGGCCGAAGCATTCTTCGATGGCCATTATCAATTCAACTCCGTCGAGTCCCATAAAGTGTGCGTATTAAAACATTCCAACAGTGTTATTGAACTACCTTGTAATTCATTATTGTTAGGTATCCTAGTGATGCCACTCATCATTGCAAACTCCTTTCTTGTCTTGAGGACGGGGGCAAAACTCAATTACCGAGCAATGGAAATGGTTCGCATTGCTTTGAGCTGTTTTTAAATCTTGGGGAGAAACCGCCCAGAAATCTACGTGGGCACGCCACACACTCCCTGTCCTGCCTGGCACAATCATATTCGTCTCAATGCCTTGGCCCGGAGCCAAAACACCCTCTGGCCAATCGATGTGGCCGCCAGCATTTGCATAGTCCTTATCGCCGACACCTTGCTTCTGTATCACAGCCATCCAGCGTGCGTCTGAGGTTCCGGTATTGGTGATGGCGAATCTCCAAATCGGTTGTGGTGGGTTGTAAAAACTCTCACCAATAGGGCCAATAGCGCGAATCATCATGGCACACTTTGGCGACTTATTAGCTTGAGTACAACTCACGAGTGCCACTGAGACCAATGAAACAATTATTGTAAGCCAGAATCGCATGATGGCCGCCAAGCAGTCTTCCCGAACGCCCTTTTCGTTCGCTGTTACAGGTGGCAGGTTTGTTATCATGGCACCGACCATCCCCAAAAAGGCCCCGGCGGTCAATTGGAAAAGACCGTTGTGATGACAGCCCGCGATGCTGCGGGAATGCGCGGGAGCCGCAGGTTTTGGAGTGCGGCGGCAAGGCGGGGTGATGGGGGCCGCGACGCCGCTTTGGATTGGCGCGCAAGGAACCCTGCGATTATCCCGCTCCGCGGAACGCGGGAATACCGCAGGTCACCATTGGGGAGACTCAGTGGCCTTGCGCGCTATCTCCAGTGGACGGCACAAATCCAAAGCAGTGTCGCCCGCCGCCCCTTTTTCCTCCTTCGGTTGCCATCGCACTCCAAATTTTGCCGCACCGTCCCCTACGCTCCGATCTGGTGTTTGATGGCGTCGCCGATTTGCCGCGCCCATTTTTCCAGCGCAGCGGCGTCGCTGCCTTCCAGCAACAGACGGGCTTTGGGTTCGGTACCCGAATAGCGCAAGAGCAAACGTCCACCGCACGCTTCGACGTCCGCTTTGGCTTTGTTGACCAAATCCATAACGCCAGCCAATTCTTCAAACGGGCGTTTTTCACGGACACGAATATTGACCACCACCTGCGGAAAGCGGGTCCAACACCGGGCCAGCTTGGAAAGGGGGCGTCCGCTGGACTTCATCGTCTGGAGAATTTGCAAGGCCGCCACCAAGCCATCGCCCGTGGTGCCATGTTCGCGGAAGATCAGATGCCCGCTTTGTTCGCCGCCAAAGTTGTATCCGCCGCGCAGCATCTCATCAATGACGTTCTTATCACCAACGCTGGTGCGGACAACGCGTCCCCCGGCGGCTTTGATCGCCGCATCCAAACCGGCGTTGCTCATGACTGTGGAGACGAGCGTCTTTTCCGCCAGCACATTCCGGGAAAGCATATCCAGGGCGGCGATGGCCATAATATCGTCGCCATCCACCAATTTACCCTCTTCATCACACAGCAGCACGCGGTCGGCGTCGCCATCGTGGGCCACCCCCGCATCGGCACGGAATTCACGCACGCGAGCGCAGAGATTTTCCGGATACATGGAGCCGCATTCCTTATTGATGTTGGTGCCGTCCGGGTGGTCGCCGAGGACAATGACTTCGGCACCCAGTTCCCGCAAAACACACGGCGTGGACTTATAGGCGGCCCCATTGGCGCAATCTACCACAATGCGCAGCCCCTCCAGGGTCAGTCCGCGCGGGAAGGAAGCCTTGGCGTGCTCGATGTAACGCCCAAGGGCGTCATCAATACGAACAGCCTTGCCGACTGCGCTGGCAGTGGGGCGTATGCTTTCAATGCGCCCGCTGAACACCAACTCCTCAATGTCAGCCTCGATGCCGTCATCCAATTTATAACCGTCCGAGCGAAAGAATTTAATGCCGTTGTCGTCGTAAGGGTTATGGGAGGCAGTGATGACAATCCCAGCATCCGCACGCAAACTACGGGTGACGTAGGCCACGCCAGGCGTAGGCAGCGGTCCGATAAAGAGCACATCCACGCCCATGGAAAGAATGCCGGAGGAGAGCGCATTTTCCAGCATGTAGCCGGACAGCCGGGTGTCCTTGCCCAACACAATTTTGTGACGCGTGCGGTCGCGCGCTGTGCCGGCCAGGTTCTTGAAGACATGCGCGGCGGCGCGGCCCAGTTTTAACGCGGTTTCAGCGGTGACGGGCTCAATATTGGCGATCCCCCGAACCCCGTCCGTACCAAAAATTTTCTTCTGATTTCCATTGCTCATAATATCTGGTTACTTGTTCTCAGGTTAAATATCCATGCCAGGAAGGCGCACCATGAGGCATCACCGTTGCGGACGCCGGATAGTAACGGTTGGCGGGCGGATTTCGACAACTTTGACGCCGTTCCGCGCGAAGACCTGCACCCGTTTGATTAATTCATTGGCTTCCTTGATGTCAGTAAGGTCCACATAGACCTCGATGTCACTGGAGGAAAGCCCTTCCAGCAACGCCACCGGGCCGCTGACCACCACATCCACATGGCTGGGAGTAACCAGGGTGGCCCGCACATCCTCGGAGGATTTCAGGACGGTAATGGAATGTTTTTCCATGATCCGGGTGGATTCGCTGAACCGCAGGTTGGTCTGGGTGGCAAAAATAACAAACCACAACATGGTGGCCATCACCAGCGACGCCAGTTTTAGCCAGAAATTATGCAGGATGAGATCGCGAAAATGCATGGCCTTATTTCGCTTCCGCCTTTACCGGCGACGGGGAGGGCGGACGGAACCGGTTTTGAATCCGCTGGCGCAAGGTATCCCAGAGCGTTTGCGGTTTACTGCTGGAGATGAACACCGAGGATAGAAACGCGCGCAATTCCTCGCTGGAAACGCCTTTGGTAAACTGACCCTTATAGGCATAGGAGACGGCACCGGTTTCCTCCGAAACGATCACCACCACAGCATCAGTTTCCTCAGCCAGGCCAATGGCGGCGCGGTGGCGGGTTCCCAGCGATTTATTCAAATCCTGCCGTTGGGTAAGCGGAAAAATGCAGGCCGCGAAAGCGATGCGGTCTCCATGCATGACCACCCCGCCGTCATGGATGGCGTTGTTGGGAAAGAAGATGGTCTCCAGCATTTCCGGGGTGGCTTCGCAATCCACCACGATGCCGGACTCGATCACTTCCTGTAATTGAATGGATTGCTCGATGGCGATCAAAGCGCCAATGCGCACCTCGGAAAGGCGCTCACACGTCTGAATGATGATCTCGATGTTCTGGCGTTGCTCACGGGTGGAAGCAAACCAAGGATGACTGCCCAACTCGGCCAGGATGCGCCGCAACTCGGGCTGAAAAATGACCAAGATGGCAATGGCAATGAAGGCAAAAAAAGTCCCCAGCAACCAGCGCAACACCGTTAGTTCGAGCAGGGTGGTGATAATGGTAAGCGTCAGCATCAGCATGATGAAGCCGGTGACCACGGGCGCACCGCGCGTGCCGCGCACAAAAATAAAAACGTAGTAGATCCCCACCGCCAGGATGAGGATTTCCAACGCCGGCCGCCAGGCCATGCTCAACAATTTAAACAGTTCAATCACACGTTTTATGCGCCAACAATGCCTCGGTCATGCGCACCGCCTGCCAAGTGGCCGCCACGTCATGGGTGCGAATGATTGTCACGCCCGACTCGATGGCACGGCAGGCACAAGCCAGCCCACCCGGCAACCGGGACGCCAACTCCACCCCCAGCAATTTCCCAATGAACGACTTGCGCGAGACCCCCAACAACAAAGGCCGCTCCCAAGTTGTAAAACGGTCCAGTGCCGCGAGCAACTGCAAATTATGTTCCAAAGTTTTGCCGAAGCCAATGCCGACATCCAGCACAATCTGGTCCCGATGCATGCCAGCCTGTTGCAACCGCTCCAACCGTTCGCCAAAAAAAGCCTGCACTGCTTGGACCACGTTATCATAGTTTGGGTTCAATTGCATGGTCGGCGGCGAGCCCTGCATGTGCATCGCCACGTAGCCGGCGCCAGTTTCCGCCGCCACCCGCCACATCTCGCCATCCTCCCGGTTGGCGGCAATATCGTTGATCATGGCCGCCCCCGCCGCCACCGCCGCGCGGGCCACCGCCGGTTTGCAGGTATCTATCGAAATCGGCACCGCGACTTGCGTAACGAGCCGCTCAATCACCGGGAGCACCCGCCGCATTTCCTCCGCTTCGCTTACCGGAGCGGCCTGGGGCCGGGTGGATTCCCCGCCAACATCCAGTATCCCCGCCCCTTCCGCCACCAGTTCCAGCGCGTGCGCAACCGCCCGCTGGGTGTCATAATATTGACCGCCATCGAAAAAAGAATCCGGCGTCACGTTCACAATCCCCATGAGGATGGCCGGAGCGGGAAACCGGAATTCAAACTGGCGCGCGCGGAATTTCATGGCGTTGCTGAATAAAAAGGCCCGCCAAAACGGGCGGGCCTTTCAAAAGCACGGGAACTGACAATGACTTTAGCCGACCGTTTGGCAGCTCGCCCTGATTTGGGAATCAAACTCCCGGCGGCCAGTCCGGCCAGCCCAGGATGGCAAAGCCAGCACGGCTTAGGCGCGTTCCATGTATTTGCCAGTGCGGGTGTCAATTTTGATTTTCTCGCCCGTCTTGATGAACAGCGGCACCTGAATTTGAATTCCGGTTTCCACCGTCGCCGGTTTCTGGACATTGTTGGCGGAATCACCGCGAATCCCCTCGGGCGCGTCTTTGACGGTCAAAATCACCGAGGAAGGCATTTCGATAGTCACCGCTTTATCATCCACGAAGGTCACTGTCACTGCGCCGTTTTCCACTAGGTAATTCTTGGCGTCGCCCACCAATTCCGCTGTCATGTTAACCGTTTCAAATGTTTCCGGATCGGTGAACACAAAATCGGTACCATCTTTGTAACTGAATTCCATTTTACGCACCATCATCGGGATGACCTCAATGCGTTCCGTGGAACTAAAGCGGACATCGGAGGACTTCCCAGTGCGAATGCTGCGGAGGGTTGCCTGCACAAAAGCGCGCAGGTTGCCGGGGGTACGGTGTTGCACGTCGAGCACCACACTGATGTCGCCGTTATAATCCACCGCCATGCCTTTACGTAAGTCGTTTGCGCTAGCCATACTGATCTATATATTCTCTCTTCCCGCCCCGGCATCATTAGCCGAACCGACAGGAGCGCTGAAAATACCCTTCAGAATATTGATTGCAAGCTTTGAATTTTATATTTATGTCCCGCGCAACGGTAATTTCAATCCCGCATAACGCTTCAATCTACAACTTGTATGGGACTGTGATTTGCGAGGTGATCGGTTGAGGCGAGGATTAGCGAGTCACCACTATGCTTGACTAATTGTTGCGACTCGCGAACACTGCGAACGCACATTGTCCGGCAAACATGTCGTCAACCAATAATAACCAATACCAACCGGCTTGGTCCCGCACACGGGTTTGCCCCGGCGGCGGGAAAAGCTGGCCCGGCACTCGTAGCAGGGCGGCGTTCGCCTGGATGCAGCACGTGCATTGGTGGTGTCGTCCATATCTGGACTACGTACAGCCGGGGGCAATGCCTGGCGTTTGATGAAAAACGATTCGCAATGAGTTCTTACCGGCAAATTCTCAAGTCCACTTCAATTCTGGGCGGGGCGTCGGCGCTCACCATTGCCGTCAGCATTGTGCGCACCAAGATCATGGCGCTGTTGCTGGGACCGGTTGGGGTGGGGTTGGCGGGCATCTACGACTCGATTGTCAATCTGGCAAACACCATTGCCGAGTGCGGGGCGACCACCAGCGGAGTGCGCCATGTCGCGGCGGTGTCCGCCACAAACAACCCGGAAAAACTGGCCCGCATGATCGTCTGCATCCGGCGGCTGATGCTAACGTTGGCGGTAGTGGGCACCGGCGCGGTAATGTTGTTGTGCCGTCCCATATCCCGGCTCAGCTTCGGTCATGAAGGTTATGCGAACGCGGTCGTCATTCTCGCGCTGGCGGTGTTTTGCGGTTTAGTCCGGGGCGGCCCGCTGATCCAAATGCAGGGATGCCGGGATTTTCTCAGCTTGGCCCGCGCACAAGTGATCGGGGCTTTTCTTGGGTTCTGCATCAGCGTTCCCATCGTTTATTGCTATGGCATTCAAGGCATCCCATTCTACATGGTGGCCGGCGCTGCGATCGTTTGGATTCTTCCGTGGTGGTTTGCGCGGCGGCTGCCGCTGGTGCCGGTGCTGGTATCGGTGACGGAGACCATTGAGGAGTCGCGCCGCATCTTGCGTCTCGGCGTGGTATTTCTCGTTTCCGCGATGTTGTCCGCAGGGATGCTGTACGCCTTGCGCGTGCTCATTGTGCGCCAATTGGGCGAGGCGTCCGTTGGCCAGTTCCATGCCGCAGTCACCCTCTCCACCATCTATGTCAACTTCATCCTGCAAGCGATGAGCATGGATTTCCTGCCTCGACTAACCGCCGTGGCCGGGGAGGACCGTGCGTGTAACCGGATGGTGAATGAACAGATGGAAATCTCCCTGCTGCTGGCGGTGCCGGGCATCTTGACCACGCTCGTATTTTCGCCGTGGGTGCTCCAGTTTTTTTATTCAGCCAAATTCGCCACGGCAGCCGACATTCTCCAATGGCAGATTCTGGGGGTGCCATTTCAATTGGTCGGCTGGCCAATGCGGTATATTCTGGTGGCCAAAAACCGGGGACGCATTTTTCTCGTGAACGAAATCTTCGTCACTTTGGTCTATTTCGGCTTAGCCTGGCTGAACATCTCGGCTTTCGGGCTGGTGGGCGCGGGCATTGCTGGCTTGGAGAATTTTATTATCCAGGCAATGGTCGCTTTCGTAATCGTACGTCGGGTGTCCGGGTTCTCCTTTTCGATTTTCAATCTGCGGTTTCTCGTCATTTCGGTGATGGCCGCAATCACGGTAATCTTCTGCCAGTGGTGGCTGCCGCGAATCTGGGGGGTGACACTAGGTGTGGCCATCACGCTGCTGCTTTGCAGCTATTGCGTGCGGTGTTTGCACAACTTGATCGGCAACCCGCAGATTGCCAAACTGTTCGCCAAGTTTAGATCCGTGCTGGGCGGCAAGTTCTGAAAACCAAGCAACCAGTAAACCTGCGACCGCACCGTAGCAATGAACTCTACCGGTAAACCAGAGTTTTAGGAATCGCCATGGCCAAAGGTCCGTAAGTTGTTCCAGCGCCATGTCACCTGCGCCTCACCCCGACAGGTTGTCCATTTGAACTCCTTGGCGCTTTCGTCACCGGGTTTTGTGTGCCACGATGATCAGATTCATGATCATCCCTGCCGGCCGGGTACTCAACCGCAGATGCGCGAGTTCTTCCGGGTGTCCGGTAACCAGCTTCTCATAGCGCCGGGCGAATCCAAGAAGCCGGCGCAAGTGCATCCGCCTCGCAAAGGTCATTAACCAAGTTTCCTCATAATATTGGTAATGGGTTTTCACTTCTCCAAACACGTCCCCAAACGCCGCCACCAACTCCCTTTCGCCCGGTTCATACAGGTGATACACATTACCAGGGTTGGTCCCCCCCGTGCGCCGCCACGGTACTGAAACGATGACTACGCCACCCGGTTTGAGGCAGCGATGAATCTCCTCGATCCCAGCCCGATAGTCGCCGAGATGTTCCAGGACTTCCAAGCAAACGACATGTGAAAAACTGGCGTCGGGAAATGGCAGCGCCTTGGCGTCGGCTTGTAGTATCCTGGCTTTCGAGCCAAATTCCGCCTGTCCGGACGCCACTGTTTCCGGGTCAAAATCCACGCCGGTCACCGTGCCACAAGTGGGGATCAATTGTACCAGCAAACCGCCACATCCAATGCCAATTTCCAGCACCGATGAGGCGCCGCTCACTAATCCCAAAACAAACTTATAGCGCGCATTGTGGAGCGCAACCTGCATTAAATCTTCCGAATGTCTCGAATCAAGTCGTTCAACGGCCATAAACTGATAGTCGAATGTTCTGCTTCATGCCACACCCGTTGTCGTGCTACGTCATGCGGCGATTAAGTTATGTTGTTTGCAAATACATGCCCTTCTTAAAATATGGGTAGCGACGCTGGAGTCAAGGGCAATCCAAAAAAATCAGAATAAAAATCTCCTTGCACCAAACAAGCGGTTGCCTTGTGATGATGCCATGAACAAGTTAGCAAACATGCTATTACTGATGAGCGTCTGGAGCATGGCCAGCCAGGCCGCTGATCCGATCCCTGACGATCTGATCTGGCAGCGTGATCCCGGTGCGGTGGCGCTGCTCAAAGGGCAGCAAGTGGTCTGGCGCTTCGCGTATGGAACGAACGAGGCCAAACCGTGCTTTCATCCGCTAAAGCTACCCAACGGCCCCACCCTGACCGAGTACCGGCCCGCGGACCATCCCTGGCACCGGGCGTTGTGGTTTTCCTGGAAGTACATCAACGGGGTCAATTACTGGGAAGAGGACGCCAAAACCGGTGTGGCGGAAGGACTGACCGAATGGCAAGGCACGCACATCGAGGCCCGCTTGGATTACTCGGCCCTGCTCACCTTGAATCTCACCTACCGCCCCGCCAATGGCAAACCTATCATGATGGAGCGACGTGAAATCCTAGTGCGACCACCTCAGGCGGATGGCGGCTACTCCATGGATTGGACGCTCACATTCACCGCCGGCGATACGGATCTCAAGCTGGATCGGACTCCGCTGCCCGGCGAACCGGACGGCAAACCGCACGGCGGCTACGCCGGATTATCCGTGCGCTTTGCCAACGCCCTCTCCGACGCTCGGGCCACCAGCACGACGGAACCCGTCGAGTTCAAAGCGGACCGTTATCGCGGCAAAGCCACGGCGATGGATTATTCCGGGGTGATCGAAAACCAGGAGGCGGGTATTGCCATCTTGGATCATCCAAACAACCTGAACGCACCCACTCCTTGGTATGTGATTAACAGTAAAATCATGAAATACTACAGTCCGGCGGTAGTGTGCTACCAGCCTCATATCTTGAAGGCTGGCACCCGCATGACCCTGCGTTACCGGGTTTTTGTGCATCCAGGCCGCTGGGATGCCGCCCGGCTGGAAACTGAATACAATCGTTATAAATAACCCAAGCCGAAAAACGATCGGGAAAGCGGGCCGTTTAATGGCTGGCCTTCACTTGGTCCACCCAGGCTTGGTTGTCGAGGTACCATTTGACCGTTTCCCGGATGCCGCGCTCGAAGGTGTATGCCGGCGTCCAACCCAGTTCCCGTTCGATCTTGGAGGCGTCAATGGCGTAGCGGCGATCGTGGCCCAAACGGTCTTTCACAAATGTAATCAGCTTGCGTGATTGTCCGCCAAGCTGCGGGGCAAATTCGTCCACCAAATCGCAGATTAATTCCACGATGCGAATATTGGGCCATTCATTATGGCCGCCGATGTTGTACGTTTCCCCATCGCGGCCTCGGTTCAATACCTGCCAGAGCGCCTCGGCATGATCCCGCACATACAACCAGTCCCGCACATTCATGCCGTCGCCATACACCGGGATGGCTTTGCGGGTCAGTACACTCTGAATCACCACTGGAATGAGTTTCTCTGGAAATTGGTAGGGCCCATAATTATTGGAGCAATTGGTGATTACCCCGGGCAACCCGTAGGTGTGATAGTAGGCGCGCACCAGCATGTCGCTGGCAGCTTTGCTGGCCGAATACGGCGAGTTGGGCGCATACGGCGTGGTCTCAATAAAATGGCCGGTGGCACCCAGGCTGCCAAATACTTCATCGGTGGAAACGTGATGAAAGCGTTTGCCAGCCCACTGCCCGTTCCAAGCGTCGCGACACGCCTCCAGCAAATTGAACGTACCAACGATGTTTGTGTGGATGAAATCACCGGGACCGCTGATGCTACGATCCACATGCGATTCCGCCGCCAAATGCATCACCTGCGTGATGGCGTGCTGGCGCACCACGGCCACCACCGCTGGCTTATCGCGCAAATCCACTTTTTCAAACACATACTTTGGATGGCGCGCCACCGACTCGAGGTTGGCCGGATGCCCGGCGTAGGTAAGGCAATCCAAATTGACCAGCTTCTGGATTTCCGTTCGCTGGATGATGTGATGAATCAGATTGGAGCCGATAAAACCGGCCCCGCCGGTGATAAGCAGGTTCATAGTTGTTTATCCAACACCATTCGCAAGCTGTCCTCCCACGTTGGAAGCACGAGCCCGAAGGTATGTTTTAATTTGTCACACGATAGCACCGAATAGGCGGGCCGCCGGGCGGGCGTCGGGTAATCCGCCGTGGTAATGGCGTCCACCTGTCGGCACTTCTTACCTTCCTCCGGCATGAGGCGGACGATCTGGTCCGCAAATTGGTGCCAACTGGTGTGCCCGGAAGAACAGAGGTGATACACCCCTTTACGCCCGTTGAAATCTTTCTGGCCAAGCAGTTGCTGCACAGCCAACGTGGTCGTGGCGGCAATCATGCGAGACCACGTGGGGGAACCAAACTGGTCGCTCACCACGCGCAGTTGTTCGCGCTCGCGCGCCAGACGCATCATGGTGAGCATAAAATTCTGGCCACGCGCGCCATATACCCAGCATAACCGGAAAATTAGATGCGCACCGTCCACCTGTTGCACCGCCAGGTCGCCGTCCAGTTTGGTGCGACCGTAAGCGCTCAGCGGCCCAGTGGCATCCGTTTCCACATACGGCTCACGCTTGGCTCCGTCATAAACATAGTCGGTGGAATAATGAACCAACAAAGCACCAAGTCTTTTCGCCTCCTCCGCCAGGATACCGGGTGCCAAGGCGTTGATTTTAGCGGCTAGGTCCAATTCCTTTTCCGCCTTGTCCACGGCAGTATAGGCGGCAGCGTTCACAACGATACGCGGGCGCACTTCCCGCATCCAGTTGCGCAACGAATCCGCCTGCGAAAAATCTATCTCCGGGTAATCCACCGCAACCACTTCGCCGAGAGGCGCCAGGGTTCGACGCAGTTCCCAGCCGACCTGGCCGTTTTTACCGATGATGAGGACTCGTGGCCGATCCATGCGTATGCCTTAATAGAGACGTTCGACGGGTATATCTTTGAGCAATGGTGCTTGGGCATCCCGCTGGGAAAGAATGGGCGTCTTGACGGGCCAATCAATAGCGAACTCGGGATCATTCCAGCGAATCGCTTGCTCATCCTTGGGCGAGTAATAGTCGGTACATTTGTAATGGAACAATACCGTCTCGCTCAACACCGCAAAGCCGTGGGCAAAGCCAGGAGGTATATAAAACTGGCGTTTATTTTCTGCGGAAAGCACCAAGCTAAAACAGCGTTTAAAGGTCGGCGATTGACGCCGGATATCCACCACCACGTCAAAGATTTCCCCCTGCAACACCATCACCAGTTTGCCTTGGGCGGCCGGGTTTTGAAAATGCAACCCGCGCAACGTGTCTTTGCGGGAAAAAGAAACGTTATCCTGGACAAAATCCTCAGTAATCCCCGCCGCCCGATAACGCTGTTGGTTCCAGGTTTCCATGAAAAAACCGCGTTGGTCCCCGAATACCTTCGGTTCCAGCACCAGCAGCCCCTCGAACTCATTGCGAATGATATTCATGCCATCAAAAACCCGTTTGGCTGAGCCGGAAGAGGTATTCGCCATATTCGTTCTTGCGCAGTGGTTCCGCCAACCGCTGCAATTCTTCCTTGGAAATCCAGTTTTGCCGGAAGGCGATTTCCTCGGGGCAACAGACCATCAAGCCCTGCCGTTTTTCCAACGCGCCAACGTAATTCGAGGCTTCCAGCATCGCCTCGTGGGTCCCGGTGTCCAGCCAGGCAATGCCCCGCCCCATCATTTCCACCCGCAACTGGCTTTGCTTGAGATAGAGATTATTCACATCGGTGATTTCCAACTCGCCGCGCGGGGAGGGCTTGAGTTCGGCCGCCAACTTCACCACTTGGTTGTCGTAAAAATACAAGCCGGTCACCGCGAAGTTGGACTTCGGCTGTTTGGGTTTTTCTTCAAGACTGATGGCCTTCCCGTGCGCGTCAAATTCAACCACGCCATACCGTTGCGGATCGCGCACGTAATACGCAAACACCGTTGCCCCGCTGGAGCGGGCGGCCGCTGATTCCAACAGCCCCTGAAAGCCGTGGCCGTAAAAAATGTTATCGCCCAAGACTAGGCAAACATTTGAGTCGCCAATGAATTCGCGGCCAATGATGAACGCCTGGGCCAAACCGCCGGGATTCGGCTGCACGGCATACTGGATGGATATTCCCCACCGTTTACCATCGCCCAATAGCGCCGCAAAGCGCGGGGTATCCTCAGGGGTGCTGATAATTAAAATATCGCGAATTCCCGCCAGCATCAGGGTGGCGAGCGGATAATAGACCATCGGCTTGTTATAGATGGGCAGCAGTTGCTTGCTAACCACTGTGGTCAGTGGGTAGAGCCGTGTACCAGAACCGCCTGCAAGAATTATGCCTTTCATGCGCGTTATGATGCCTCAGTCGCTGCTTGAATGCAAAACGAAATTTTCCCTTCCGAGGAATAACTTTGGACGCGGCGTTTCAAAGTTCCAAGTCCAACCCTTCAGGGTGTTTTGGAAGAACCGAAACGGTTGCCGAAACTGCCGCTGGCCAAACAACTTAAACGCCCAAAGCGAACCGGGACACAACCCGGAACACTACCACCCGCAATTCCAGCAGTGTTAAAATGTGCCCGATGCGCGGAGTTTTGGGTGTTTCAGCTTGCTGCATGAAGTTCCTACCGATACTCTAATTTCCAGAATTAGCGCGAACGGCTGGTTTGTTCAGCGCAATCCATGAAAGTAACGTTTGTTTATCCGCGGTTTGAGAAATTCCTCTCCAGTTTGCCGGAACTGGATCAAGGACTCATTAACTATTTCCTGGGTGATTTCACCACGCCACCCTCCCTGGGCATCCCCCTGCTGGCGGCGATGACGCCGCCGGAAATCGATGTGGAATTGGTGGATGACAACAGCGGGCAACCGATTCCCTATGACGCTCCCACCGACCTGGTGGCCATCAATTGCTTCACGCCGCAGGCGGCCCGGGCGTTTGAAATCGCCGATGCCTATCGCGCCCACGGCAAGAAGGTGGTGATGGGCGGACTGTTCCCGACCTTCATGGCGAGCGAATGCCTGAAGCACGCGGACGCCGTGAATGTGGGTGAGGGCGAACCAACCTGGCACCAAATTCTCAAGGATGCGCAAGCTGGCACACTGAAGCCGCGCTACATGGGGGGAGCCTCGACGAATATGGCGCAGGTGCCAGCGGCGCGACGGGAGATTTTCTACCAAAACAACTTCTACGACTGGGATGAGGACCTGGTGCAGGTGATGCGCGGCTGCTCCTATACGTGCGCCATGTGCGCCCTGCCGGCACAAATGGGGGGCCGCATCCGGTTCCGTCCCATTGAGCGGGTGGTGGAGGAGATCAGCCGGTGCAAGCATGAAAACGTCTATCTGGCGGATGATATGCTGTTTTTCCAGCACCGCCGCATCAATGAATATGCGCGCGAACTGTTCACCGCCCTGGAACCGCTGCAGAAGAAGTATTTTGTGTCGTCCACGATGGCATTGAATACGGACAATGCGTTCCTGGATCTTGCCGCGCGCGCCGGGGTACGGAATTTTTACTGCACGCTGAATGTGGACCCGTTTTCAATCAAAGCACTGCAGGGCGAGGCGCGGGAACGCCAGATGCTGATTGATCTGGTGAAGTCCATTGAGGACCGAGGCATCCGTTTCTTCGCCTCGTGCGCGCTGGGGCGTGATTGGGATGATGAACGCATCGCGGACCAAATCCTGACCCTCTTCGATGCGGCCAAAATTCGCACCGCCGAGTTTTTCATCTTCACACCGTACCCGGGCTCGGTGCATTGGGATCGCATGTTGCGACAGGAACGGATCTTTGACTTCAACTGGCGGCATTACAACGGCGCACATGTGGTGTCCAAGCCGCAGAACCTGACCCCGGACCAATTGCGGAAACAGTTCGTGAAAGTCTGGCGGGAGTTTTTCAAGATGCAGAAGGCCCAGCACGCGGCACATCTTGAACCAGCGACGTGGCAAGACGGGGTGCAGGTGCTGGGCAAGCCGATGCAACGGCAGGGCGCGCGCACGCAGGCGGTAGTGACGGGCGTTGGCATACTAAGCCCAATTGGAAATGATCCGGAAACCGTGACCGAGGCGCTGCGAACGGGACGCCACGGCCTGACGGCGGTTTCAAAATATGACAGTCGGCATTTCCGGACGAACCTGGGCGGGGAGATCAAGAACTTCAACCCGGCCGACTGGCTCAGTCCGGCAGAATTCCAGGAATACGACGATCCGTATTTGCATTACGCCATCGCTGCTGCCCGTTTGGCATTGCGCGACGCGGGATTGGACTGGAAGGAATTGCGGCGCGACGTCGGCCTGGTGCTGGGCACCTGCAACGGCGGGCTTTGTTCCGCCGAGGCGGAATATGCCTGGAAGCACGGCCGCAGCTCACGCGCCTTTGATGAGCGCATGAATTTGCACGCGCAGTTCTTCGGCTTCGGGAAAGCGATGGCCAACGCGCTGAAGATCGGTGGGGAAACTTATGTGGTCACCACGGCCTGCTCCTCCACCACGGTGGCGCTGGGATTGGCGCAAATGCTGATTCAGCGCGGCTATTACGATACCGTGCTGGTGGGCGGCGCGGATATATTGTGTGTGGCCAACGTCTCGGGTTTTGACGCACTGAAAGCCACCTCCAGCGGCCGCATCGCCCCGTTTTCGCAACCGTGCGGGCTGAACATAGGCGAAGGGGCCTGTTTCTGGGTGGTGGAAACGCTGGAGAAGGCGCTGTTGCGCCACGCGCGCTGCCGGGGGCGCATCGCCGGCCATGCCACCAGCGCGGATGCGTATCATCCCACCACACCCGATCCCCGTG
The DNA here is from genome assembly GCA_037139415.1 of Verrucomicrobiota bacterium. Taxonomy (NCBI): domain Bacteria; kingdom Pseudomonadati; phylum Verrucomicrobiota; species Verrucomicrobiota bacterium. The sequence goes on from JBAXGN010000039.1 coordinate 38,997, forward strand.
GGTTGGGCGTCTGCCGCACGCTGACGAATGCGCTGAGTGATTCCGGGTACAGCCTGGCGGAAATTGGCTGCATCAACGGGCACGGCAGCGGCACCGAAGCCAATGACAAGGCGGAATCGCGCGGCGTGGCCAAGTTCATTGACGGCCAGCCGATTCCCCTGGTGTCCACCAAATCGTATTTTGGCCATTGCATGGGGGTGACCGGGATTCTGGAAGCCACCAGCCAGTTGCTGGCCATGAACCATGATTTCATCCCCCCCACGCTGAATTTCAGCGAACCGCGCCCCGGCTGCGCGCTGGATTATGTGCCGAACGAAGCGCGCCCGAAAAAGTACGAGGCGTTCATTTCCGCCAACTACGCCTTCGGGGGCAACAACGCGGCGGTGGTGGTCACGAAATGGGATGCGCCGCTCAATCCCCCCGTGCGCGCGGCGGAACGGGTAGTGATCACCGGCCTGGGAACGGTGACGGCGGCCGGGCTCGGCATCCAAAAGACTTTGGAACAACTGCGTAACAATGCGGTGTGCCTGAGCCCCGCCCGGGGTTTCCCGCTGAATGGGGCGCGGGCGAAGCTGATCGGGCATGTGCCGGAGTTCAAGGCCGCCGAGGTGGATCGCCGCATTGATTTTGCCAGTCTGAATCTGATCAGCCGCTTTGCGGTGGCGGCGGGGCGACTGGCGCTGGATCATGCCGGGCTGAAAATCACGCCGCAGAACGGGGATGACGCGGGGGTGGTGATGGGCGTATGCAATGGCCCTTCAGAGATGGGGCACATGGACCGGGTCTTTACCTCGGAAAATTTTGCGGCGGATGTGACGAGCTTCTCCAACATCACCTCCAATTCCACCGCCGGATGGGTCTCCAACACGCTTTACCTAAAAGGCGTGAACGCCTCGCTGGCGTCGGGACCGCACGCGGGCTTGCAGAGTCTCGCCTATGCGTATGATTCACTAGTGGAGAACCGCGCGAAGGTGATCCTGGCCGGCGCGGCGGATGAAGCGTACGCCCAGACCTTTTACAACTACGACGGCATGGACTTCCTGTATGCGGGCGAGGAAGAGTCGGATTACCGGCTACGCACCACAGTGGAACGGCGCAAGGTGCTGGGCGAAGGCGCGGCGATGATCTGCCTAGAGACCGCCACGCACGCCACCTGCCGCAATGCCAATATCCTCGCGGAAATGCTCGGTTACGGCATGAGCATGGACGGTGACGGATTCACAGCGGCGAATCTTCGTCCCGAAGGGCTCATCCACGCGGTGCAACTGGCGTTATCCCGCGCCAGTGTCGCCGCCCGGGAAATCGGCCTCCTTGTGTGGGCGCCGCAAGGCAACCGCCAGGATTTGAAAGTGCTGGAGGCAGGCCGGAGCGTGTTCGGCGAGCGCTTTGCGCAAATGCCGCTGGCCGCGACCACGTTCAATACGGGCTACATTGAATCCGCTTCGATCCTCGTCAGTCTCGCCGCCGCACTGCAATCATTGCACGCTGCTGAAAGCACGCTCTGGCCGCAGCGCACCGGCCTGCCAGAGTTGGACGCACGCGCCTTACCGCAACCGCCCGATTACATTCTGGCGATGGCCAGCACCGATTTGGGATACAACTACGCCGCCGTGTTCCGGCGCAGATGGAAAGCCGCCGCCGCCGCCGAATGAGCCAACGCGTCGTCATTACGGGCATGGGGCTACTTTCCAGCGCGGGTGCGAATCTCGCCGCCGCCCGCGCGCAGTTCATTGCTGGACAATCCTGCCTCGCGCCCATTCCAGAAGCGCCCGCGATGGGATTGCGCGCCCGCTTTGCCGGGTTGCTGGCCGAGTTTCCAAGCCTTCCTGACCTTCCGGCGGAGCTTCAGTCGCAGGATAAACATGTACTCATGGCCATTGCCGCCGCGCGGGAGGCCCTGACGGCGGCAAACGCGAACCCCGCCGGTTATGGCCGGCGCATAGGGCTGATTTTCGCCACCTGTTCCGGGCCGATGCCGCGCATTGAAGCCCATTACGAGCGCATCATTCAAGGCGATCTACGCCTGACCAAAGATGAACTGTTCGCCAAACGGTATCACGTCGGCGCGCGCGTTTTGGCTCATGTGTTGGGCATTCAGGGTTACAGCACCACGGTTGTCACGGCGTGCTCAGCCAGCACGGCGGCCATCGCGGTGGCCGGTGATTTGATCCGTTGCGGCCTGCTGGATGCCGTCTTGGCGGGTGGCGCGGACGCATTCGCATTGAGCACGCTCGCGGGCTTCGATGGCCTCAAGGCCACCAGTGATGCCCGTTGCGCCCCTTTCTCCAAGCCCAGTGGTTTGAACCTGGGCGAAGCAGCGGGCTTTGTGTTCCTGGAAACGGCGGATGCCGCGCGCCGCCGCAACGCCCCCGTGCTGGCCCACCTGCTGGGTTCGGGCATGAGCAACGACGCGTTTCATTGCAGCTCGCCCGACACTGGCGGACGTGGCCTCGCGGCGGCGATGACGCGCGCCTTGCGCCACGCCGGGATCACTCCCGAACAAATCACGTACATCAACGCGCACGGCACCGGCACCGAGGCGAATGACAAGGCCGAATGCAAGGCGCTGCGCAAAGTTTTTGGCGACGCCGCCGGGCGGGTGCCGATGAGTTCCACCAAATCCATCGCGGGCCATTGCCTCGGCGCGGCGGGCGCATTGGAAGCCATTGCCAGCCTGACGTGCGCCGCAGCGGGAGTATTGCCGCCGACGGCCAACTTCACCAGCTTGCGCGATGGCTGCGCCCTGGATTGTGTGCCGGACGCCGGGCGGGCGTGGCTCGGCACGCGCACCTTCCTCTCCAATAACTCGGCGTTTGGTGGACATAACGCCAGTGTGGTCTTCACCGCCGGTGATGCCCCGCTCCTCCCCCAGCCGGCACCCCCCAGCGCTGAACCGATTCACCTCACCGCCTGCGGCGTGGTCAGCGCGCTCGGCTTGGGCGTCCACACCTTGTTTGAGGCCGCCGACCAATCCGGCATTCGCGCCGTCAACTATCCCGATCTCCCGCCAATCCACGCGGGTTTGGTGGATGCCGCACTCCTGGAACACCACGATCGCCGCCTGGATTTGCGGCACATGGACGCCGCCAGCCGCTTTGCCACTCTGGCGACCCGCCTGGCGATTCGCGAAGCGGGTTATCCCGAGAAACCCAACTCACTGGCCGAACTTGGCTTCCACCTGAACCAATCCGCTGGCCCGTCCGAGGCCGAATCGGCGTATCTTACCTCCTTCCTCAAGCACAACCGGCGTGTGACGCAACTCATGGCGTTCCCGTACATCGTCCCCAGCTCCGTGGCGGGCAACGTCTGCCGCGCCCTGGCCTTGACGGGCCACAATTTGACGCTCAATGGCGGACCCGGCGCGGGCCTGCTTGGTCTGGCCCCGGCCATCTGCGCCTTGCGCGCCGGACATGTGCAAGCGCTGCTCACCGGGGCGGTGGATGAACTCTCTCAACGCATCCTGACCGACCAACAGATGGCCGGACTGCTCCCCCTGGCAGCCAACCTCCATCCCGGCGAAGGCGCCGTCACGCTCCTGTTGGAAACCGAAACCCACGCCCGCGCCCGTGGCGCCCGCACCCTGGCCACCGTTTGCGGCATGGCCTTTGGCACCGAAAACCAACACTGGCATCTGGCGGACGACGACCTTTCCGCGCTGCAAGCAACCGTGTTGGACGCCTTGCAACAAGCCAATCTCCGCCCGCAAGACATCGGTGCCGTGTGCCCTGCCCTCCCGGCGGCGCGCTTTGCGGAATTGGCCGCCGCCCTCTGCCCCGCGTGGCGCGAACGCACCAGCAGCATCGCCACCCGCACCGGCTGGCTGGAAGGCGCGCAACCGTTGCTCGACCTGGCCTGCGCCTTGCGCCAACCGGCCAACTCCGAATACCTCCTTTCCATCACCAGCTCGCAATTCGGCACCAATGGGGCGGTGCTCTGGCGGCGGGCGGGCTGAATAAACGGTGCCGCTGGAACATGGTGCAGCCATGGCTGGTCTTTATGTTTTGAAAGCCCGACGGAAAAAGACTATCTTTGGGGGCATGAGATGGTCGCAATGGTTGCTGCTGCTGTGCCTGTGCCTGTGCCTTGTGGGCAACAGGGGCCAAGCGACTGCATTAAAGGACATGGCGGTCCAGGTCAGCGCCTTGGTGCAAACCAATCCCCCGAAGATTACCCTGCAATGGCCTGTTGACTCCTTGGCGACGAACTACACCGTCTATCGCAAAACCCGCGATGCCACCAATTGGGGTGCCGGGTGGGTGCTCGGCACGAATGTATCACGCTATGAAGACACCAACGTCTCCGTGGGCTGCGCCTGGGAATACCGTGTGCAGAAAGGTGGCTGGGCAGGCAGCGTGCCCATCCCGTACGAAGCGGATGGCTACGTCTATGCGGGCATTGAAACCCCGTTGACGGAGAACCGTGGCAAACTGATTTTGCTGGTGGATCAAACCGTAACCAATGCCCTGAGCGAGGAGTTGATCCGGCTCAAGTGGGACCTGATTGGCGATGGATGGCAGGTATTGCGTCACGATGTTCTACCCACCGACTCCGTCACCAATATCAAAGCCATCATCCAGGCGGAATACAATACCGACACCAACCAGGTCAAAGCGGTCTTCCTCCTAGGCCATGTGCCGGTGCCGTATTCCGGCGACATGGCCCCCGATGGTCATCCCGATCATACCGGTGCCTGGCCCGCAGATGTCTTTTACGGAGATATGCACGGCGTTTGGACCGACGCGATCACCGGCACCAACCAGAGCGCTTACCTGCGTATTCGCAATCTTCCCGGGGATGGCAAGTATGACCAGGATTACCTGCCCGCCAGCGTGGAATTGCAGGTGGGCCGGGTGGACCTTTACCAGATGCCCGCGTTCTCCTTGAGCACCGTCGAACTATTGCGCCAATACCTGCGGAAAGACCATCATTTCAAGCACCGTGATTTCACGGCGGAACGGCGCGCATTCATTGACGATCAGTTTGGGCTGGTCTGGTGGAGCAGCACCAATTACGAAGCCTTCGCCGCCAATGCCTGGCGGGATTTCTCCACGTTCTTTGGCCCGAGCAACTGTGCACCCGGCAGTTGGTTCGGTTTGCACGCCGGCCAGACTACCTTGACCAACCAGAGTTTCCTCTGGGCGTATGGCGGCAGTGGCGGCTATTATACCGGCGCTTATGAAATCGGCAGCACCAGCGATTTTGCCACCAAGGATTCGCAAGCCGTGTTCACCATGCTGTTCGGCAGTGAGTTTGGCGATTGGGATTCCGCAAACTGCTTTTTACGCGCCCCGCTCGCCGCCAAATCGTTCGGCCTGACTTGCGTCTGGGCCGGGCGGCCCTGGTGGGAATTTCATCACATGGCACTGGGGGAAACCATCGGGTTCAGCACGCGGGTCTCCCAGGAGAATCCGTACCTGTACGACGCCAACGGCGACGCCGTTCGCCTGGTCTCCGTCGCCCTGATGGGCGATCCCTCCCTGCGCATGCATCCCGTGGCCCCGCCCGGACCGTTGCTGGTGGCCTCGAACGCCACCGGCGGCTTGGACCTCTCCTGGCGTCCCTCGCCGGATACCGTGGCGGGTTACCACGTGTATCGGGCGGTTTCCAACGGCGGCGCATTCCTCCGGCTCACCACCGCGCCGATCAGCGGCACGAACTTCACGGATTCCCTGGCGACCACCAACCTCTACATGGTGCGCGCCATCAAGCTGGAAACCTCCGCCAGCGGCACCTATTGGAACGCCAGCCAGGGCGTGTTCCAGAATGCCGCGCGCACCTTTGGCCTGCCCCCGATTTCCGCCATGGCGGGCATGACGAATGGATTCCAGATCGCCTGGCCGGCGGTGTGGCCCGCCATCCTGCAACAATGCAGCAGCCTGACGACTCCCGGTTGGACCGCCGCCACCAACGCGATCACCGCCACCAACGGCAACAACCGCGTCATCCTCCCCCCCAACGGCCCGCTCCAGTTCTACCGCTTGGCGGAGCCGTGAGCCGGGCGTGAAACAACCCAGTAGAAGACGACGTAAGGAGACTCCAATTTAAACCGTAAAGCCCCGCAAACATCCGGAATGTTTGAGTCTCGTGACCTCGACACCTACGACTAAACCCCGCCGCAACCGACGGAAGGAGCTTTGCCTGCCAGTGATGTTTGGCTCGACCACAACTCTATCGCAGCATTGACCCGGCGCGGCGGTTTCCTTTACTCTCGCCCCATGGTCAAGCAAGCGAAGTCAAAGAACTCCACCGAAGCTCCCCCGGAAACCCCGGCGGACAATAAGCCTGCAGGTCGGCCTTCCGCGCTCGTGGATACCCGTGTCGTCTATTGCGGCGATAACCTCGAACAGTTGCGCAAGTTGCCCGATCATTGCGTTGATTTGATCTACATTGACCCGCCGTTCAACTCCAACCGCAACTACGAAGTCTTTTGGGGCGAGACCAAGGAGAAGCGCGCCTTCGAGGACCGCCACGCCAGCACCCAAGCCTATATTGACTACATGCGCCCCCGGTGCTTTGAACTCGCCCGCGTCCTCAAAAAGACCGGTTCCTTCTTTTATCATTGCGACTGGCATGCCGCCCATTACGTCAAGGTCATGCTCGATCAGCTTTTCGGGGAGAATAATTTCGTCAATGAAATCATCTGGAAGCGGCAATCGTCGCATAACGATGCCAAGCAAGGCTCTAAACACTTAGGCCGCGTACATGATACCATTTTCTTTTACTCTGGAAGTGACGACTACTATTTCAAGCACCTGTACCGCCCTTACGACCAAGACTACATCGAAAAGAATTACAAACACGTTGAACCCGGAACGGGCAGACGTTATTCACTTGGTGACCTGGGCGCACCGGGTAACGACGCTCCAGAGAAAGGAAATCCAATTTATGAGTTTCTTGGGACTAAACGCTCTTGGCGGTTCAGCAAGGAAAGAATGGAACAACTTCAAAAGGAAGGGAGAATCGTCCAAACAACACCAGGCTCTACTCCACGGCAAAAGCGCTATTTGGATGAAATGCCCGGTGTGCCTGTCGGTACTGTGTGGGATGACATCGGACTAATTCAGAGCCATAGCGAGGAAAGTCTAGCCCCAGTTTACGAGTTATTTGAAGGGTGCCTCGGAAGTTATTGTTAACCTG
>JBAXGN010000040.1 GCA_037139415.1 Verrucomicrobiota bacterium
GGTTTCCGGGCGTCCGAAAACGATTCCTTGGCTGCTGGGAACGATTTCTTGGCGTCCGAAAACGTTTCCAAGCATGCTGGATTTGCCGCCAAGCACCCACCGCGAGGCATTTGGCCGCGACGGGAGAAATCCCCGGCGCGCTTCCGGGGTTTCCGGGTGGCGGCAAATACGGCAGCAGCGGGGTTGGGCAGTTGCATACGGTTGTATATTGTTGGTTTGGTTCCCGTCCGGCGTTTCATCCATTTCTAATGGTTACCAAGTCTTTTCATCTGGTTTACTTATTCATCATTGCAGACACGATGGGTGCAATTGTCCATGATGGTTTTCAGGGTGTATATAAATTAGAATGAAGCAAACTCCGTGCCAATTCCCAGCGGGTCGCGGGCGGTTGGATACTACGCATGACGGCAGCCAGCGCAGGTAAAAACGGCGTGTCGGACGTTGCGACAGTGTGTGATTTTCACGCAAGATGCGTGAAAATTTTATGCATCGCAACCGACACCGTCAGTCGGCGCACATGTCGGCCTTTGGCTCAACCGGCGGTCTCCCTCGCAACGTCGCTTCCCGATCCGATCAGCGCGGACTCACGTCCGCGGCTACCTAATCCGCAGTGGCGCGACCAGCGGCTACCTATATATATATAGGTGCAGCCGCCCAAGCGACCGCTGGATGGGATTCCCTCAATCCGAAAGGATTGAAAGCTTGTAGCCGGTCGGTCGCGAGGGGCACGGGGCGCGACCACCGGAAAACCGCAGCATGGACGACGCACCCGCCAATCCTGAAAGGATTGCGTCACCGGAGCCCATGGTTGGCGCGGCAAGGGTAAACGGGGCTGCGCCTACCATGGGAACCCCGTCCACCGTGACCAAACAACCCCGTAGGCGGTTGCGGCAATTGGGGACGGCGGGAAATTGGCGGGCCGACGCATCCAAGGCCGGACGCAACCCTTTCCGGGTTGGCGCGCAAATTCGGAGCGTTTAAGGGTAGGTTGCGCCCCCTGCCCCCGCAACCAACCCTGGCCTCCCATGACGTTATCCCTACGGGATAAACCCTGGTCAGCTCGCCAATCCTGAACAGGATTGCGTCACCAGACTCCAACCCACCGCTGGATGGGATTCCCTCAATCCGAAAGGATTGACAGCTTGTACGGTCGGTCGCGAGGGGCACGGGGCGCGACCACCGGAAACGCGGGAAAATGGGGCCGCACCCCGGCTGGGGTGCCAGAGCGTCCCTGCCCTGCTTCAGGATGAAACTGCCGCGACGCCAAACCGCCATTCCGCAATCCGCATTCCGAATTCCGAATTCCGAATTTATTGGCCCCGCGCAACACCCGAGAGGTCTGCCAACCCGACCACCTTCAGCATTGCCACCCCCACGGGCGGCCCGGCTGAAATTCATCATTTTAAAAAAATCGCCCGCCCCGCAAGCGGGGCGGAATAAAACCAAAGGGTAAAAGAATCAAAGAACAAAGCATAAAAAACATCACCTAACGCACAGACCCCGCCGCCACCACCACCACCCGAAAACCGAAAAAGTTGATCCGATTAACAGGCGTGTTGAGGTTACGGAACGAGGATCGCAGATCGTCGGGATCAGCGCCGTACCACAACGCCCCGCGCAACACCCGAGAGCCACTTTGGCCATCATAGAAATCCTCGCACCACTGCCACACATTCCCGCCCATATCATATAAACCAAACGAATTCGCCTTAAAGCTGCCCACTGGCGACGTCGTCGCGTACCCGTCATCATACCCCTCAATAAAGGTCCGTTTCTCACCGAACTTCTGGCGGCTCGTCATATCCACGTAGTTCCCCGCCCCCTTCGGCGGCGGCCATTGGTTGCCCCATGGATAGACATCATCAAGTTGTCCGTTTTTCTTATCCTTTGGAGTTCCGTTTCCTTCTTTATCCCCAATCCCCACCGCATAGCTCCACTCCGCATCCGTCGGCAGCCGGTATTCCTGCCCGGCGGCCAATTTCCCTTCGCCTTGTTCCTTCTTGGTCAGCCACGCACAGAACGCCTTGGCATCCTCCCAACTTACCATCGTCACCGGATGCTCCGGCCCATCGCTCACTGGCACGCCCTCATATTCTACCTTCTTCCACGAAGCATCCACCCCCGGAACGGAGGCTGCATACGCGGCATAGTCCTTCACCCGCACATCCCAGATGCCAAACAACACCTTCGTCCCCGGCACCGGTGCAAAGGACATCCCCAGACTATTCGTCCAGCGCTCGCCCAGTTGCGGCACGGCTTTATTGGTCCCCGTTTGCTTTCCAGCGAGCTGGTTCGGCCCCTGCTTGCCAACGACGCAGCCGCTGATGAGTATCAATAGAAGAATCAGCAGTTGCCCCAATACAAAACGCCCCGCGCCGACTGGTTGGCCGGGAACCCATTGCACGCTGCTGGTTGGACTTGCCATGGCAGGGAGAGTAAGAAAGGATGCCTTGAGAGTCAAACATAACCGCGACCTTGGAGACGTTCACCCGGACATTGGGGAAACGGATAACTCAGGATTTTGGGGATGAATCCTCCGGTTTGGTTCGCAAGGCCCGGAGTTGATCACGCAGAATCGCGGCCTGCTCGAAGGCTTGCCGGGCGACCACCTCTTTCATCGCGATTTCCAGGCGCTGCACCTCGGAGATGGGGCGGCGGATTTGTTGGTTGGTCCCTTGGCATAAAAAAAGCGGGCTTGCATTCATTCCGGTTTTCATGCCTTCTTTTCTTGCCGTTTTAATTAAGACTATGAGTATTTCGTATCAGATTGTGGTGTGCGGGAGCCTGGTTCCCGACCCGTTGCAAACCTTGGAGCCGGTGACCAGCCCTGCTGGTCCGGCCCTGAAAAATGAAATGATGCTGCCAGCCGTGCTGGACCCTTGGGCCAGCCACGCGCTGTATGAGGCCGCCAATCTGGCGTCCAAAATGCCGGGCAGCAAGGTGTACCTGGCTAGTCTTGGGCCCAAAGCCAAACTGCAACAGGTCATGATGAGTGTCGCCCAAAAGGTGCCGTTTGAACTGGTTGCCCTGGACGGCTCGGCCAGCGGGTTTACCGACGCCACCGAAACCGCCAATGCCCTGGCAGACGCCATCCAAGCCATTCCCGGCCTGGACAAAGCCAAACTGCTGGTCTTCGGCGGTTGGGAATCGGCCTCGCGCGGCGCGGGCGTCACCATGCAGATCATCGGCGAGCGCTTGGGGATTGTCGATCAATTCCAAGGCGTGGATCAACTAACCGTAAATGCGGATGGGTCGCTGAAGATTTTGGAACGCATCGAAGGCGGCAAACATCAAGTGTCCGTCTGCGCCGCCCCCCCTGCCCTTTTGGGTTGGGCCACCGGAAACCTGCCCGAGCCGCGCAATAACCCGCAGGTGGGCATGACCAATATGCGCACCGTGATGCCGGCGTTGCAACGCGCCAAAGTGGTCAAAGTAGCCGCCGAGGGCGTCACCTACGCCAGCGTCTCTCTGCCCAAACAACAACGCGACACCAAAGTGGTCAAGGATTTGAACCCGGACCAAGTGGCACAGGAAATCGTAACCTGGATCAGCCAACCATAACTTTTAACCAACCCTACTATGGAAAAGATTCTCGTTTTAATACACACGGAAACCGATGGTTCGCTGGGCAAGGCCGCGCTGGAATCCCTGACCGCCGCCAATAACCTCGTCAGCAGTCTGCCAGGCAGCAGCCTGTCCGTCGGCGTGGTCGGCGGCAATGTGCAACCCGCCGCCGCGCAACTCGGCGGACTGGGTGCCGCCCAGATATTGGGTGTGGCGGGAGCGGATTTTGAACAGTCCCGTTATGCCAGTGACGCGGCGGCAGTGGAAACCCTTTGCCAGACCGTTCAGCCAACCATCGTCGTCGCGGTAGGCACCTCGCGCTGGGCGCGCGTGTTGCCAGGTACCGCGAGTCGTCTGAAAGGCCGCGCGGAAACGCATGTGACCCAAGTCGGCGTGAGCGACGGGAAAATCACGGTCACCCGCTGGTACTACCGTCAACGCATGGAAGCCTTGTTGCAACGCGCCCAACGCCCTTGGTTCATTGTACTGGACGCTGGTTGTTACCCGGCCTTCAAGAGCGATGGCAGCGCGGTGAGCATCCAACCCGTGGCCGTGGCCCTGCCGGATGCCTGCAAGCGCACCCAAGTTACCGGGATACAAGCGCCGCCCGCTGACGAACAGACCATTCGACCGGATGCGGAATTACTCTTCGTAACCGGAGCGGGCTGGACCAAAAAACAGGCCGACGGCCAGCCGCACGTGAAAGATGCCGAAACCCACATCCTGGGTTTTCTGAAGCTTACCCGCGCCTCGCTCGGCAGCAGCAAATCGTTGGTGGACCTTAGCGGTGAAGGCCAACAAGTGCTCTCCTTCTTGACGCACCTGAACCAGATCGGGCAGACCGGTTCCACCCCGCGCCACGCCAAAGGGCTGGCCACCTGCTGCCACGGTGAAGAACCGCACACCGTCGGCTGGCGTTTCATCAACGAACGCCGCGCCATCAACCTGGATGCGAATTGCGGCTGGGCACGCGGTAAAGCGGACGTGTTGTATGTCACCGACGCATTTGCGGTAATGAAAAAAGTGAACGAAATGCTGGCCACCAAACCGGCATCAGACTGATCGGTTCTCCGCCGGCATGGATTATCCATCATGGCCATCGGGTGAGTCATCACCCGGTGGCCTTTTCTTTACCACACCAAGAAATCCGGAACGGCTGAAGTTTCCAGAAGGATGCAGATAAAAAAACAAGGCGGTGTAAACCGCCTTGCAGAAGTGATAATGTGGATGACTTGCGCCCGCGAACGTCAGCCCGCAGTGGGACAAGGACACGCAAGATTCACCGAGACATTTTTGGGGAATTGAAGGTACATGTGCTCGGGTTGCCGCGCTTCGCCCTTGGTCTTGAGGCGCAACTGTTCCTTGCAGGCATACGCCAGCACCCCGAACGCCAACGGATCGAACCAGCCGAACAGCTTGGTAAACTCCGCTTTGACTTCGCGCACCAGTTCAGCGGTTTTCTTATTAACGCTGAAAAGCCGGGCCGCCAGCAGGAAGTGCCGCATTTGCTCCGCGAGCTTATGAAAATTCGCCGCGCGACGGCGGACGCGTGGATCGGCGTGACTCGAGGTATATTGGTACCCCCACAAAATCGTGCGCATGGAGCGGATGAAGGAAGCGCCATTCACCTCGTAATCGCGCTCAAACGCGCGACGGATGAAATCCCGGCTCTCTTCGCGGGTGAAATGCGGATGCCGGAACCAAATCATGTCCTGGCCGTGCTGTTCCTCGTAAGGCACGTCATCCATGATCATGCCCTTTTGCACGTAGTCCTTGTATAACGAGGTGCCCGGAATGGGACCCAACTGCATGAATTGCAGATAATCCGGCTGCAAGGAAATGGCGAAATCAACGTCTTCCCAAATGGTATTATGGTCGTGATGCTCCGAAAATAAAATCGCAGAGGTCAATACACTGATGCCGCGCCGGCGCAGGTCCATCACCAATTTGTGGAAATCCACGCCCTTATTCTTCTCGTACACCTCTTTTTTGGATTCAACGCCAATCCAGATAAAGGTCACCCCCATGCGGACCAACAAATCCAGATCCCCCAGTTGCATCAACGTCTCCGCCGAACTGAAAATGCCAAACGTGAAATATTTGTCATTTTTCTCCATCAGTGCAATCAACTCTTTCGCGCGCTCCGGCAGCTTCATGAAATTCTCATCCAGCACGCCAAAATCAGTGACGCCCATCTTCTCTTCGTAGTCACTGCACACCTTGAAGACGTCGGCCCCCGTGTTTAAATAGGGAGTATAGGCTCCAAAGAAATGTGAGGTGGCGCAGAACCGGCACTTATTGGCACAACCCACGCCAGGAATCAGAACCCCGGAAGTCTGCGGTAACGGCACGCCCATGACCTGCCGATGCACCGAACTGTGCGCCAACGGATGGGTAATGGGGCGATTCATATCCTCGCCAAAAAGCTGGCGCAAAAACGCCACGCCTTCGCCGCGACAGATATGATCATGCTCCACCCGGGATTCCAGGTTGGGAATGTTCGTCCCATGGCCACCCAAAATGATTTTGCTTTTCGGCGCGTATTTCCGCACCAGTTTGGCCATCTCCTGGACTTTGATCAAATTAGGAACAATGAAGCTGATCCCTACGTATTCGTAGCCTTTTTTGATTTCCTCAATAAAACGGTCGCGCGAGGGAAAGTCCAAAACTACGCTGGGAAAGGACAGGTTTTGTGCCAAAAACTGCAGTCCAAAGCTGTGATGGTTAAAACGGTATGAGAAGATGCCTTGCTCGCGCGTAATCTGATTATGGAATAACTCCATCTTGTTCTCTTTACGCCCGAACTCGTCGTCAACGCCGTATGGCCCGAATACTGATGTTAATAATAGCCGCATGTCCTTATATCGTTAGCAGAATTCTCAGAAAGAGCAACATAATAAACTTGAAAAAAACAAAACTCCCCCCTTCCCGCCTTTTTTGCCAAGCAAGAGGGTTGTAAATCTACATCGCACCATCTAATCAGCGCGGGGTGATCAATTCCAAGGCGATTTCTTTTTCAATTTGCGCCGCCATGTCAATGTTTGCGCCGCCATAACGATTGCGAACCTGAACCGCCACGGTCGAGGTATTACCCTCTTCCGCGGTGACCTTCACAAACACGCCGTGAAGATCCACGCTGGCAGAAAGCGACTTGTTAATCGTGTTTTCCGCGTTCAGCGTCCCCATCCGAGCCAATACCACTTTCGCCGCTTCGAACACCTGTGGCACCGTGCGCGGGTAATTTCCAAGGATGGTATCCTTCTTCATGGGCACCCCCGCCCGAACTCGGCCATCCACTGTATTAATACATCCGGTGAAAATCACCGTTGCACAACAAACCATCGTTAAAATCATCAATTTCATTTTCATGAGGTGATGCAACCACAATATAGCCTGCCGTCAAGCATTAAGATGCACAATATGTGGGGGCGATCAGGGTGCCTAGAATCGTTTTTACTAGGAATCGTTTTTACTTGACCGCACCCAAGGCGGTCCATAGCGTGAGCGTCATGATGAATCATACGCACAGCAAAACTTCCGTTTGGCCGGACGTGGCCAAGTTATTTTTCGGTGCAATGGCGAGCTTGGTCTTCGCGGTTCCCGGCGTGACCCATGCGGCGGATAACGAACTGACCGCGCAGGAGAAACAAGATGGCTGGGTGTTATTATTCGACGGAAAGAGCGTGGCACAATGGAAATGCAAGGATAAGCCCATGCCTGAAGGCCAGGCGCAGGAGGGCTGCATCAATACCTCCAAGCAGGGCGTGTACGTGTCGCACTTTGACCGGATGTTCACGAATTTTCATTTCATGTGTGATTTCCGATTTGAGGCCAAGTGCAACAGCGGCATCTTCATCCACGGCACCGATTTGGGCGGCGGGGATATCCATCGCGGCGTTGAAATTCAGGTGTTTGATTCCTTCGGCAAGGCGAAGCCGGACAAGCACGATGCGGGCGCGGTCTATGACCTCCTGGAGCCCAGCAAGAACGCCATCAAGCCGGCGGGCGAATGGAACCACATCGAAATCATCTCCCAAGGCTCCACCCTCCGGATCATCCTCAACGGCGAAACCGTGATTGACACCGATTTCGCCAAGTGGACCGAGGCTGGGAAGAATCCCGATGGCACCAAGAACAAGTTCAAATGGGCCTTCAAGGATCAAAAGCCGGAAGGCTACATCGGCCTCCAGGACCACGGGCATCCTTGCTGGTACAAGAACCTGAAAGTAAAGCCGCTGCAGTAAGGAGCCGGAGACAAATTCTATGAAATTGTGGCAGTTGCTGTGGATCAGCATCAATGGATTGTTGCTGGCAGCCAGCGCAGCCGCGGCACCCGAATGGACCCCGTGCGGTTGGGGCGGCGGCGGGTTTTATTATGCGGCGGTGCATCATCCCGCCTTGGATGGCGTGATCTATATGGGCGGCGATGTCAACGGCGTCTATAAAACCGAGGATCACGGCAAAACCTGGCGGATGATCAACCAGGGGGTGGCCAACTATGGCGTCTTCTCGCTCGCGGTGGATCGCGTGAATCCCCAGACCGTCTATGCCGCCACGGAAAGCGGCCTGTGCAAAAGCACCGATGGCGGGGAGCATTGGCAGTTGCTCCCGCACACCGGGCGCAAGGAGTTGCGGATCACCGGTGAAAAGGGCAAAAGCATTCGCTCCGTGGCGGTGGACCCCACGGATGGCAAGGTGGTTTATGCCGCCAGCCCGAACGGGCAGGTGTATAAAAGCACGGATGGCGGGCAAACGTGGCAGGTCGCGTACGCCAAGCAGTCGGGCACCGCCACGCTGGGGGGGTTGTGCGTGCAATTCGGCAAGGTGAACGACGGCTGGCACGGCGGGCTGTGGATGCCGCTGGCCTTCCCCAAGGAGGTCACCAGCGCGGATTGCACCGGGTTCGGTTTCCGCTTCCAGGGCGATGGCCGGCCACCGCGCGATGCGTTCCTGAATTTGAAATCCGCCTCGGGCGCGACGTACCGCAGCCGGAATCTGCGGGAGTTGTTTGCGGAGACCCAGCCGCGCGACGTGATCCTGACGGCCAAGGATTTCACCCTGGACGCCGACGCCGCGAAAAAGCAGCCGGAGCAAGCCAAGTCCTGGCCCGCGACGCCGGATTGGGCCACGCTGAACCGCATGGACTTCGCCTGCGTCGGCCCGTTGATGAACGAGATTTCGGTGGGGCGTTTCGCCAGCGTCTTCTTTGCCCTCACCCGCACGCCGGACGGCAAAACCGCCAGCGCCGCCGCGCCCGCGCTCTGGACGGTACACGATTTGGCCAAGACGAAGCCCGCCGCGACCTACGGGAACATCCGCATCGGCACGCCGGCCACCGGCAACATTTACAGCGTGGCGGTGGCGGCCAAAAAACCGGCGCTGGTGCTGGCGGCCACGGAGAGTTCGGGGCTGGTGCTCAGCGCGGATGCGGGCAAGACCTGGCGCGAATTGCCCACGCCGAAGAAAGCCTCCAGCATCGCGATCGCGGAGAGTGATCCGAACCTCATCTACGCGGCGTTCTTCACGGATGGCATTTCAAAATCCACCGATCAGGGCCAGAGTTGGACGCCGTGCAACCAGGGTTTGCCCAAAGGCATGAGCGTGATCGAAGTGGCGGTCAGCCCGGCCAATCCGTTGGATGTCTATGCCATCGGCACCGTGGATTGGAACGGCTCCTTCTACTTTTCCAACGACGGACGGAAAACCTGGACCAACTCCTCGCAGCTCGCGGTGGAGGAAATCGTCAACCCCACCCTGCCGGATGATCGTGGCAAGAGCAAAACCGTCCGCCTGAGCCGCCCGACCAATCTATCCATCAACCCCGCCAAGCCGAAGGAGCTTTTTATCAGCGCCAACTGGCGTCCCTGCCTGAGCGAGGATGGCGGCCGCACCTGGACCGAACGGGTTCGCGGCGCGGACATCACCTGCGCCACCGATATTCGCTTCCACGGCGGGCGCGTCTATGTCTCCGCCATGGATGAAGGCACTTTGACCAGCGCGGATAACGGCGCGCAATGGCGCGAACTCTGGCCGCGCAAGTACTCCGACACACTGGGCGGCCACAACTGGCGGCTGGCCATCTCTGGCAACCCCGGCGCGGAACACATCCTCGCGACGGCCAGCCCGTGGAACTCCGCCCACCCCAATTGCGTCATCCTCAGTGAAGACGGCGGCAAAACCTTTCAAGGCAGCGCGACGGGTCTCCCCACTTACATTCCCATGGGCAACACCATGTGGGGCCGCAGCTACGCCCGCGCCCTGGCGGTGGACCCGCAGAATCCCAACATCCTGTACCTGGGCATGGATGGCGACGCCGAAAACGGCAAGCCGGGGGGCGGCATCTTCAAATCCGAGGATGGCGGCCACACTTGGAAGCAATTGGCCAACCAACCCCGCAGCCGCCGGATGTTCTTCGGGCTGGCGGTGGACCCGACCAATTCCAAACGGCTTTACTGGGGCGCTTGCGGCGCCAACGGCGGCGTGCATCGCAGCGAGGATGGCGGCGCCACGTGGCAATCCGTGTTCAACGGCGAATCCTGGGTGTTCAACCTCCTGGTTACCGGTGATGGCACGGTCTATTGCCCCGGTGCCAACCTCTGGCGCAGCACGGACCACGGCAAAACCTGGAAGCAACTCACCAAACTGAAAGGCAATCACGTGATCGTGGGCCTCGAAAGCCATCCACGCGATCCCAAGACCGTGTGGTATTCAGCCCTAACGTGGAGTGGCGATGCGGAAGGCGGCGTCTTCAAGACCAGCGATGGCGGCACCACCTGGCAAGAGATCACCGGCAACCTGCCCTACCTCAAACCCATGGTGTTGCGCTTTAACCCCACCACCGAAGAACTGTGGGCCGGCGGCGTCGGCCTCTATCGGCTCAAACAAACGGCCAAACCATAGGCTTTGGGGCCAAAAACCGACTCTTTTTGCTCCGAAACCGAGGTTCGGAGCTCCGATACCACACCTTTTAGGCCCGTAATCGAAGCTTTTTGCTCCGATACCACACCTTTTACTACCGCATTCGGAGCTTTTTTCTCCGATGTCACACCTTTTACTACCGTAATCGAGGCTTTTTGCTCCGATGTCACACCTTTTAAGACCGTATCTGGGGTTCCGAGCTCCGAACGTGGGGTCCGGAACCCCAGCTTTTCCCCTATTTACCCCAGTTTTGGGGTTCGGAGGTGCAAATATCACGCTTTTTACTACCGTATTTGAGGTTTGGAACTCCGCTTTGGGGCGCTAATCCTATTTTTTTGGGTTCTAGGATGCCCAACCAGGGAATGTAACTTCCTATGGCCACAAGTCGGTGCTCAGATACTTCAGGCCGGAATCGCAAATGATGACCGCGATCGTTTGTCCGGCGAATCTGGATTCGAGTAATTGGCAGGCGGCGACGACGTTCGCCCCGGAGGAGAACCCCGCAAAGATACCCTCCTCCCGCGCCAAGCGGCGGGCCATCTCAATCGCGGCCGTGTCGGTAACCGTCACGTAGCCATCAATGTGTTTCGCATTGAGTAGCGGTAACGACTTCATCGCGTAACCGCCCCCTTGGATTTTGTGTCCCGGATAAGCCACCGGTTCACCGGATAAAACCGCCGCCCCCGCCGGTTCAACGACGAAACATTGGATCGCGGAATTATGTTCTTTAAAGGCGGCGGCGCATCCCGCAAAGGTGCCGCCGGTTCCGGCAAAGTCGCAAAAGGCATCCAGCCTGCCACCCGATTGGCGGAGGAATTCAGGGCCGGTGTTGAGATAATGCGCGCGGAAATTACCCGCCAGATTGAATTGATCCGCGCGAAAGGCGTTGCGCGCCGTCACGATTCGCCGGGTTTCCTGTTCCACCAATTCCAGATCGCCGCCGGACACCTGCCCCGGCGTGGACGTTGGCAATTGATCCACCAGCACCACTTCGGCGCCCAAAGCCGTCATCATTCGTGCCCGTTCGATGGAGTTGCCACGCGACATGACCGCCACAAACGGGTATCCCTTGACCCCGCACACAATGGCCAGCCCGGTGCCGGTGTTGCCGCTGGTTAATTCCACGACCGTCTGGCCGGGGCGCAACGCACCGGAGAACTCGGCATCTTCAATGATTTGCCGCGCAATGCGGTCCTTCTTGGAAAAGCCAGGGTTGAGGTAATCCAGTTTGGCGAGGATGCGCCCACTGAGTCCGCCCGTCAACCGCGCGAGTTCCACGACGGGGGTATCGCCGATGACATCCACCACTGAGGGAAGGATATGGTTGCTTGTTGGCACAGATAAATACGTCTTCACGGGCACGAGGTTACCCAAGTCCTGATAGGCTTGACGATAAAACATTCTGCGAACTTAAAATTTTTCCCGCTCGATGGCTTGACGGAGCGAGTGGTTCCACCCGTGGAAGCATCGGCAGAAAAACTTTGTAAAACAAACTGGGCGAGGCCATACTGCACCCACAATATTTACCGGCTTGAGGCACAAACTGAACCAGTGGCACAGACGGGAATTAGCATGAACACACTCCGTATCTTTGTAGATTTTGCGATCACTCCAGACATCCTGGAGCTGCTGCAAGCGGGCACTCGCGGACACCAATTGGTGTTTCCGAAAACGCCCGTCACGTCCGTCCTCGCCAAGGCGGAGCCCGATCCGCTACTTGCCACGGCCGATATCGCCTTTGGCCAGCCGGATCCCCAGGCGTTGGCGGAGCCCAGCCCGTTGAAATGGATTCACATCAGCTCATCGAGCATCACCCGCTATGACACGCCCGCGTTCCGCGCCCTCATGGCGCAACGCAACATTGCGGTGACCAATAGCGCCAGCGTCTATAGCGACGCCTGTGCCACACAGGTGCTGAGCTTCATGCTGGCGCAGGCCCGGAACCTTCCCCTGGCCCTCAGAACCCGCACCGCCAATGGCACCCCCGCCTGGCATTCCCTGCGCAGCACCAGTATCCCGCTCCAAGGTGCCACGGTCCTGGTGCTCGGTTACGGCACGATCGGCAAACGGCTGGTCGAATTGCTGCGCCCCTTCGACGTGAACGTCATCGCCTACCGCCGGAAGGCGCGAGGCGATGAGGGCGTGCCGGTTATCACGTCCGAGCAACTGGCCCATACGCTCGCCACCAAAGCCGACCATATTGTCAACCTCCTCCCGGATAGCGCCGAGACGCGCCATTTCTTCAATGCCCAACGATTCGCGCACCTCAAACCAGGCGCAGTTTTCTACAACATCGGGCGCGGCGCGACGGTGGATCAAGAGGCCCTGCGGGAAGCCCTGCACACAGGGCGTCTCCAAGCGGCTTGGCTGGATGTCACCGAACCGGAACCGTTACCGGAAGATCACCCGCTCTGGCAGGAACCGCATTGCTACATCACCCCGCACATTGCCGGCGGCCACAAAGACGAGACCAAAACCCTGGTCCGCCATTTTCTCCACAACTTCACGCGCTTCACCCGTGGAGAACCCTTGAAGGACCAAGTCATGTGAAGACAAGAAGTGTGCGCTGGCTTCCATACTATCACCCTCACCTGCCCCCGCAAACCCGAGTGGCAAATCGAACCAGCCTCGGCGGCGCAAGAAGCGCGTTGGGATGAGGGGACAAAGACCTTAAACCTCCGACTCTCCCCCCGGCAAGGGGCGGTGGAATTAACAGTAAAATAGATGAAACACTTGCTCTTAACTTTGATTCACTGTGCGATACTCAGCGTGAGTTATGCTGAACCAGTAGCCGCTTCCCTCCGCGATATTCCAGTGCTTTATGAGACGGACATCGTGGTGGCGGGCGGGTCCAGCGCGGCCGTAGCCGCCGCCTGTGCTGCCGCACAGCATGGCGCGCAAGTTGTGCTGATTGCTCCCCGCCCTTACCTGGGCGACGACCTTTGCGGCCAACAGCATTTATGGCTGGCCGAGGGCGAACTGCCGGAATCCGAGCTTGCCCGCAGTTTGTTCCCCGATGGCCGGGTGACCACGCCCTTCGCGGTCAAGAACGCGCTCGATCAGGCCTTGCTCAAGCGTGGGGTGCGTTACCTGACCGGCTGTTATGCGACCGATTTGCTGGTGGATGGCCAAGGCCGGGCCAGCGGCGTGGTCATGGTTAACCGCAGCGGCAGCCAGGCCATCAAGGCCAAAGTGGTCATTGATGGCACCCGCCAGGCACTGCTCGCGCGTCAAGTCGGCGCGCAATTTCGGCCGTTTACGCCAGGTGAGCAAGCATTTCAGTTCACGGTGGTGGGCGGCGAGTTGCAGTCGGGACCCGGTCTCCTCGGACGCAAACTGGATATCGCCTTCAAAAATCCCAATAGTGGTCGAAACACCAACGGTTACCCGGTCTATGAATACGCTGCCCAAATCCCCATAAGCGACAGTAGTTATGCCTCATTCGCACACGCCGAGCAGACGCTTCGCAATCTGGTGTCCGGCGTGGGCATGCTGGATTGTTCGGAATATGCATTGAACTTTCCTGCCGACACGCTGATCGGAGAACGGAGGGTGGAGAGCGACTGGCCCGGCGCAGCGCGCTGTGAGGTGGGCGTGTTTCGTCCAAAGGGATCATCCCGACTCTATGTTTTAAGCGAATACGCCGACGTATGCGCGAAAGCACGGCCTGGGATGATGCGTCCGCTCGCATTCCTGGCGGTAGGCGAATTGGTAGGTAATGCTGCAGCCTTGGAATCCAAGCCATTGACCATTCCAGCGGAAGTACGACTGCCGGGTGAACCGGCTCAAACCGGATCGACATCAACCATTGGTGAACCGCGCAATGTAATGATGCCGACGGGTAAAACCGGCGTGATCCAGGTCGGCACGCGCGTATTGCCGGTTCTGGGCGATTACGATGTGGTGGTGGTCGGTGGTGGGACAGCCGGGGCACCTGCCGGAATCGGAGCGGCCAGGTGCGGTGCCAAGACCCTGGTGATTGAGTACTTGGATGAATTGGGTGGGGTCGGCACCGCCGGCTTGATTGGTTCTTACTGGTACGGCAACCGGAACGGCTTCACCAAGGAAATCGAGGCCGCCACCAGCGGTGAAAAACGCTGGTCTCTTGCCCGCAAGGCGGGCTGGAATGTTATTCAGAAATCAGAGTGGCTTCGCCGCGAACTATTGAAATCCAACGCCGACATTTGGTTTAACTCCTTCGGCTGCGGTGCGCTCTTGGAAAACGGTAAGGTAACCGGGGTGGTTGTGGTCACCCCCTTTGGTCGCGGGGTGGTGCGTGCCAAAACCGTGATTGATGCCACCGGCAACGCGGATATCGCCGATTGCGCCGGGGCGGAAACTCAATTCGGCGTTGCGGCGGGCGGAATGTTATCGGTCCAACTGGCTGGCTATCCGCATCGCAACCTGGGCGACAACGGCAACAACACCTGCTACGCCATGGTGGATGACACCAGTGTTTGGGACATCTGGCACCTGATGACCTGGGCCCGTACGCAAAGAGACAAGGCGGCACCCTACGATATGGGGCAGTTACTCGATTCACGGGAACGCCGCCGGATCGTTGCGGATTACATGCTCACCACTCCGGATATCCTGAATCATCGGTCATTCCCCGATACGATCAGCCATCATAAAAGCAACTTCGATGCCGCCGCATTCCCAACCTCGCCCATGTTACTGGTCAAAGACATGAAGGGGCCAGCGTACGAGGTGGATCTGCCTTATCGCAGCCTGCTTCCCAAAGGGTTGGACGGAATTCTGGTTACCGGCCTGGGCGCGGGTGCGGAGCGCGATGCCATGACCCTTATTCGGATGCAATCGGACCTGCAAAATCAAGGGTATGCCGCTGGCGTGGCGGCGGCGACGGCGTCCGCGAATGGCGGGCAGACCCGGGCAATAGACATCAAAAAGCTCCAACAACAACTCGTCGCCCAGGGCATCTTGGACGAGCGGGTGCTCACAAACAAAGACTCCTATCCGATGAACCAGGCGGCCATTGAAAAGGCTGTTGCGGATGTTAGCGGCATGAGCCGCGAGATTAAACAAACCAGGACGATCACCGACCCATTCATTTTCAGTCTTGCCGTAATCATGGCGCATCCGGATTCATCTCGCCCGCATCTCCAACAAGCGCACCACGCATCAACCGCCGCAGAGAAGAAGTTAACCTACGCGATCATCCTCGGAATTCTCGGCGACAAAACTGGTGCCCCCACGCTGATTGCATCCTTGGAAAATGCCAAAGGCTGGGATAAGGGTTTCGGCCTTACCTCGCATCGTGAATCGGACAACACCTTCAGCGAATTGGACCGCCAGATTATCGCACTGGGATTCAGTGGCGCACCGGAAGGCCTGACGGCCATTGTCGCGAAACTCAAACTACTGAAACCCGATAGCGAACTATCGCATTATATCGCCATCGCCATGGCCTTGCGACATTACGACCACCCTAAGAATGCAACGGAACCGCTGGCGCGCCTGTTGAACGCACCGGGATTTACCGGCCATGTCATGACCAATGCCATTGAACTGCCAGCAGGCAAGGTGGTCAAACGCGACCTTGCCACCACCCTCCCGGACACCAGCCTGAACGCCGCATTCAAGGAACTCCTGATCGCGGGAATGCTGGTCCATTGCGGTGATCAGGCGAGCATGGGGCGAAAAATTCTCGAACAATACCGCGGTGGTATTGGGGGTCACTTTGCCCGCTATGCGCAGTACGTGCTTCAAACGGCGGATGACCGTACAAAACGACAATAAACCATTCAGCTATGATAAACTCGGGTCAAGACTTGGAACAGGGTGGGGATTAAACCGCGAAACATGCGAAAAACGCGAAATACATTTGCGGCCTGAAAGCCATCATCACGGATAAGACCGAAGACTGGATTTTTGCAGAAAAATGAACCGGCAGAAAAATAAGTCCGAAGAATTTTTAACCACGGATAACACGGATCCAAAACTAGGATAAAACTAGTACAAAACTAGTACGCCATGATAAATCCGAAGGCGGAATTGTGATAAAATTGTGATGAAATAGATTTTTTAGCACAATTTTGCCCGCGAATTGACGCCAATAAACGCGAATGGGAACCGGGAATCGGAACATAGCAAAAAGATGAATTGGCAGAAACATTATGACCTGAAGATAGAAGCTGGGAGTCAGGAGTTGGAATCCGCAAAAGACCGCAACCGGGCGGGTGCCGATGGGACACATGGGGAAATGAGAGTGATTCGCGCGAGTTCGCGTGATCAGCAGGCAGACAATACTCATGTCATTCATGGGAGCGAGCGTAGCAGGGATTTCAAAAAGGTGGTTGCCGCCCAGAGGAATACAATTCAATGCGGAATGCGGAATGAAAACTCCAAATTTTGCAGAAAAATAGATGGGCAGAAAAATCACTGCTAGAAAAGAGAGGTTGGAGTCAAGACTTGGAACGGGGGTGGGGAATTAAACCGCTAAACATGCGAAAAACGCGAACTGCATTTGCGGCCTGAAAGCCATCCTCCAGACGCCGGTTGCGTTCTATGACAGTTTTCTGCAAAAGCAATTGGGTTCCCATTTTTATGCCGGTCTATTTTCTGCATGATCGGTTTCCCATTTTTATGCCAGCTAATCTTTTTGCCATGTCCCTTTCCCCATTTTTAGCTGTTTTCACTCTCCCACTGGCACGACAAAAACTTCCCTGGCGGCCTTGATAAACCCATCCATGGTACCAAGCTCCAATTCCGTAATTCCGTACCCATAGGGAAAGAACATGCTATCGAATAACTCATGCATTTTCATAAACGTATTACGGTTTGGGATGGATGTTGGATCACTGCGTGCCGGGAACTTCCAATATTAATTCGGAAAAGCCTGCGCTGCACCATGTGTCCTGTTGGTCATGGAGGAAGCACCGCTGAGGGATCGTACTTAGGCGGGTTTTGTTCAATTGGGACGGTTGGGAATTCATCCGGAGGCTCCACATTGCGTAGCGGGCCATCATTGTAATGATAGGGAAAGTGTTCCTCGTGCGGGGCATACATTGATCCGATGACTTCTCTATAAACTGTTTTATTTTCGACAATAAGTCTAAAATCAACAACAATTGGAGGGCGTTCACTTGACTTGAAATAGACGCTAAACGCCCTCGGAGGTGTCTGAGCGAACTCTTTGTAGTGTATGTCAAAGTATAAATCCATAACTCCATATATCACCGACTGCGGGCTCGCATCGGAGTAATACCTCTCAGCCAACAAAATCTTGTTGTCCGGGACATCTTTAATAATCACGGTTACTAAAGGCTTATCTGCATACGCCACTTTCAAAAGTTGGGACACCGTCACCCATTGAGCTTTAGGATCTTTCGCTGTCCGTTCGAAAGGCTGTAAATCATGACCTGTCTGTAAAGTCAGATAGTCCTCTTGAATTTTACCTGCGTTGAGCAATGCGGCAACCTCTTCAAGCCGACAACAACAAATCCACTCTGTCTTTTGGTCTTTGGCCACGTAATAGCGATAACTAGAACCAATTTTCTTCTTATTTTCTACTGATCGTGACCGGTCTGTGCACTCGGTCTGACGAACAGACCTAGTTGCCGGTTTCTTATCCGGTGCTACCAACTCCCATTGTATCTTTCCATTATCTTGGACACGCATAGCGAAAACAGGTGAACCCGGCTCTGGAAAAACGGCGCTGTCCTCTAATGGATTTAACTTACTAAAATCTAAGCTATACGGAACACGTATTTCATCTTCGCCATCACCTTCAATACACTCCCCGACAACAAGCTTCACCGTAAAAAATTGGGGAGAGTTACTCTTGGATTTCACGTAGATGATAAAATTCTTTGACGACACTTCGGTGAAAAGTTGGAAATGCTGGTCGAAAAATGCAATGATAGCACCAGTTGTGTCGTCGAAGGTAATGTGTTCCCTAAACAGGTAATCATTATTAGCGGTGTCTTTGAGTACAACGGTGATTAGTTCATTCTCATCTTTTGTGTATTCCATAGTAATAACCTCTTAATGGTGGTCATTGTTTTGTTTTCATTTCGGATGCAACATCAGGTGCAGATGCTCATGGCCGTGTCGTAAAGTCAGTTCTTATTATATCCGAACTGCCGTGAAAGCATCACATTCTTCCAATGAGATTCTCTCTCAAGGATGACTTCGTCGGATGCATTGAAGGCGAAGACCTCAAGAATGGAAAATTTGAAATTGGCCAACGCGTAGGGAATCCCTTTTTCGTTAATCGTCCGAACAAGCTCATCGTTCCACCCGTGCCCTGTACTACATATTCATTAAGCGGATGCGTGCCTTCCTGATTGGCGCAGGCAAGATGCAGCTTATACTGGTTCGGGTCCGAAATCTGAAAAATGTCTGTCAGTTTGATTGGTGTACTCATATCCCAATAGTCTATTGTGGTTACAGCGCTGGTTCATGCTTGCCTTTATTTGCGCCAAGCGGGTGGCGCGAGCAGCTATTGGTGGTCAGGCTCAAAATGCTGGATGCGCTGGTGCCGCAATATTTGCACTCATATTTGGCTTTTTCATCGCCCTCATATAAAACGTGCTTACCCCTGTTGGGTTCACTAGGATGGCGTGGACAGGCATTAACGGTTAAGCTATTGATGCTGGAGGCTTTATAGCCACAGTATTTACAGTAGTAGTTCATAGTTTGTTTTTGGTTTTATTCGTTTTGGTGATTTACGCTAGCCAGGGCGTGACGCAAATCAGAAAGCACAGGTTCCACTTTAGGCAACGGTGATTTTCCCAATTTGGACTCAATAGAGGCTAGAAATGTGCTCAGCTTGCCGTCTTCAGGAAACTGTATCGGAATTCCATCCGAATCTGGAACACAGATCACGAGTTTATCGTATTCAAAACGGCATTCCGCTGTGTCGTTCCCATCCCCTGCTTTCCGAGTCAACTTGATATGATGACCCTTGAAAAATACGTTTTTATCACTTTGACCAATAATCAAGCGCCGCCATTCAGCACCGGGCAATTCCCACGAGGAATGGGTTTTGTTTAATAATCCATCGATTAAACGATTTCTCAGCGTGGCACTCGCACCGAGTAAAATGTCATGTTCATTCCAATTAACTTTACGAAATAGGAAAAAACCATTGTTGCAGTAATTCTGTATCTTTTTGTGGTCCGAATACTTTGTTAATAACTCGCCGCCATGCCGAATAATATCAAGCATCCACGGCTCGTATGTCTCATCAGCCCTGGGAGATTCGATCATTTTGCGCAACCCGGCTTCGATATACGAATTGCCGTTTATAGAGTCGATCAGGCATAGCATTCCATCTCGGAACTCTTTCTGCCCGGACTTGTGATCAAGTATTTCAGACCAGTTGTTCTTGGTATTAACAAAAATGATTTTTTGTTGCCACCCCAGTTTGATTGGCTTGCTCTGGGCAAGGACTGCCCTTGCCACCAGAAACTCGTCGTCCATGCCAACATAACTTTTCCCCTCGTTGTCGAAAAGTCGAGCAAACACCTCCAGCCGATGCTTAAAAGTTTTAAGGTCATCTTCTGGTGGTAATAGCAAATCAATTTGCCCGTTAAAGATCGGATGAGCTTCAGCTACAATAATCGCAGGTTCCCACTCGCTGCCAACAGAAGAGCAGCGGATAAGCTGTGCCTTGCGTTTTTCTTCCAGAAATTGCTCGGGCTGGAATCCGACCAAGGAATTCTCGGATTTATCATCGGAGAGTGCATCGAGCATGGATCCATGCTTTTTTGCTAAACTGCCAAGTTTATCCAGACTCTTAATTGCGTTGGCAAAATTCTTAGCCTCGAATTGGGTATTAGCCAATAGATTTCGGACGACCCTAAACCAGTGAACCTCCTCTGGGCCTCCCGCTGGAATAGGATTGCGCAAGAATATGTGGATAGCGTGAAGCCACAGCCTCTCTGCGATGGTCACTGGTTTCGCCGTACCCTCGAAGAAAACTGCGTCGAGACCATGCTTGTCGAATGGTCCCACACCTTTATCGATAAGGCGGCGGCGGAGCGAGACGATCGGCCACTCACAACTCTGATCCCGGGGCGAAAGGCAATTAAGGCCATCAAAGACGTGCTCGACACAATCCAGAGTGAAGAGTTTATCCCACAGCGGCGCTTGATCCTCTGCATCCGCTTCTAACCAAGCTTTCTCAAAATTCCCCAGCGACGCGTGGAAATTCACGGCTAGCGCAACGAAGGTTCTGAAGTAAACCTTGGATACCGCATCTGCCGGCTGCGGCTTATCATGTTGGAAGTGCCAGAAAAGATCGAGCCAGTGCCAGTCGAGTAACAATTTCCATTTCGGAAGGTCTCGATTTTTAGGCCAATCGATTTCACCATGCGTCTCGATCAACCATGCCTTAAACTTTTCAAAGCCCGTCAGCTCTTTACCACGGGCATTCATTTTAACATAGATTTCATCGGATAATCCCAGACTGCCCAAGTCCAGTACATCCATGGTAATTGGCGCCGAAGGCGATTCCGCTAAATTTGCGTAAAAATCTCGCAGTCCCTCTTCACTAGCAAACTTCGTATGGATTGCGTCGAGCATGGTCAACGCGCCGACGATGGTTGGGTCATGCCGCCAAGCTCGGAAAAACCATGTCTGGTTTTGAATTTGCTCCGCCGGAGGCTTGTCCAAGTCCTCGGGTTTGTAATTAAGAAGTTTTGAGAAAAACTGATGAGAACTCGGCCTTACAGAGTAACGGAAGCGGGCTTCATTCTCCTTATCTGCTACATCTTTCATTATTTTTCTAAAGTTCTCCAACTTATCTGCGGCGCAGGCGAGAAACCAGTGGAGTAAAAACAAAGTGGTGAGTCGCTGTTGGCCATCAATGGGCTGAAAAATGCGCTTCTCGACAACCTCACCATAGCGCTGCTTCTTGACAACCTCACCATAGACGAAATCCAAGCTCAGGGGGGCGTTGTGTTTCAATGCGTTCAGCAAGTCCGTGAGGAACTTTTCCCGTACCGCCTTAGCAGATGCTCGCCCTTGGGCGTAGTCCCGTTGGATTAGAGGGATTTCGACTCGATCGTATTCCGCGATCAGTTTAACGAAGCTAACGCGCTGTCCATTACGCTCTGGTGATTTTGTATCTTCTCTATCTCCAGGGGCGGTGGGAGCTGAAATTATCTGTCCCTGCGTATCAGGTTTCGTCAGATCTGAATCACCACGAGAACTCCCTGGTGCTTTCTCCTCCCATGTGTCGGCAAAGAATGTATCCAAAGTGCTCGTGATCTCGGATAAATAGTCGGTTGCGTCTTCCGGTGTCCAATTCAGCAAGTTGTCAGGTGCCTTTGAGTAACTTTTGGTGAAGACACTGCGGGTGCAGGGTAAAAGATACTTGGTCTGCTGGTTGAGTCCTAACACCCATGCGCGTTTCACGGCAAAGGGACTATTGCCGTATCCCCGATTTGTTCCGGCATCGAGCAACGTTAAATTCATGAGCCCATTACTCGCGCCCAAACCTCTCATGCCTTCCATCTGATCACGCAAGCTGCAGTAAAGTTTATATAGATGGTCCCGATCGTCAGATTTCTCGTTTAGTGCTTTCCGCACTTTCACAAGATCCTCCAGAAGTGTCTTATTTGCGGGTGGCGGGGGATCCCAATAAGCGTTTATCGATGCAAGTGCAAAGCGTAGTTCGTCAGGTTTTTCCGGTTCGCGTGACGCAGTCGCGCGGATGTGTTCAATATCCCATGAATCCTTCTTGTACGCTTGAAAGGAAAAACGGACGGTACCGGCTATATCAGCATTCAAAGTTGCAAGGTTCAGGCATAACAGGAGCTCTTTTATTCGGGCGTTTGGCTCGTCATATTTCAAGTCTTTCAAATAGCCCTCCAGTTTGTCGCGCGAGGTATTTTCTCCCAAGACATGTTTGCGAATCTTCTTTTTTATGAGACGTGTGAACTCTGTTTTCTTAAGCTCTAAAGACTCCTTCAACAAGATCGGAATCATCTCGCCGTTTTTATCAACTTCTACCAGAAAGCCGATCATGTGGAAAAGGCGGTTATCCTCAAACCACTCCTCTAAGGTACCAAAAAGCTCATCCACTTCCTGCCATAGCTTTTTGCGTTCCCTACTGTCCTTCAGCACATCAAAGATTAGGTCGAAAATCTGCCGATCCTTGTCCACTGTCCATTTGTTCTGCTCGGTTCTTTGTCGGGCAATCCACTCAAAAAGCAGTTCGATGCGGTTGTCTGTGCTCCCCCTTCCGCTCAAAAAGCTCCAAAACTCCGGATCCTGAAGGCGTCGTTCTATTTGATCCCAGCGCAGAGCAATCAGATGGCGATCATCCTGATCAAGCACTCCTGTGCCGAGAAATAGTGCCCGAATCAGCTCCGAATCACGGAGTTTGATTTTCCCCGCATTGAGGCGGGTGAACGCATGGTTGGCATCCTTCTCCTCGATCTCGTGCCAGATGAACTTGGCACAGGCCTGATTGGGATCTGTCAACGAGGGCAGTTGACAGTGTTTATGTTTAGGCTCTTCAAACCATTTCTGAATTGCCTCATCCGCCTTTTCGAGGAAATAGAGATCCGGCGAGACGAAATCTGGGATTTGGCCTGCTGCGGAATCCGGTTGGAGCAACTCAGAGAGCCCGTTTTCACGTTCCGGGTGGCGTGCATAGTGGATCTGAAATGACGGATTATTTAACTGCCGCAGTATCAGGAAAATTGTGGTCAGCCGCTGTTGACCATCCACAACCTCCCAGTCCTTATCCCGTTTCACCACCACGAGCGGCTGCAGGCAATAGTATTCCGATGAACCCTTATTTGCCTCGAATTTCGCTAGATCGTTCAACAATGCCTCCACTTGATCCGCATCCCAACGGTAGCCGCGCTGGTAGTTGGGAATAAAGAACACTTCATTTTTTTCCACAAGATCTGCCACCGACCTGAGTTTGAGCGGAACTGTACTCATGCCAAGGATGCCCTTCTGGTTAAGTGTTCATTTATCATGGCCCGCTTGAGAGGGTGTTTTCGTGTCGCAACGCTACTCCAATGTCGCCAACTCGGCGTAGATCGAATTGCCGCCGTGAGCTGACGCCCAACATGTACTGGTGATTTCATTTGTTGTGTTATTGATACTCCTCCGGATGGCTCTGACAATATATATTTCAAAAACGTCCCGACACCACACCCGTTTTCTTAAGCAACCCGGCTGGCGTCTTTGCGTTTGCCTGTTTCATCATGGCCAGCAGCACGCGTCCGGCGGCTTCGGCGTCGGCTTGGGCGTGGTGGTGGTTGAATTCGTGACCGATGTGCGCCGCCAAGGTACTGAGTTGGTGGTTGGGCAGGTCCGGCCAGACCTGTTGAGCGAGGCGATAGGTACACAGGTAATCAAACGCGGGGCATTGGAGGCCGAAATGATCCAGGGTGGCGCGCAATTTTTTGATATCGAATTGCGCATTGTGTGCGATCACGATATCGGCACGGGTCAGGTGTTTTAGTAGTTCCGGGGCGATGGCGGGGAATTCGGGGGCGTTCTTCACGTCGAACCAGGTGAGATTATGGATTTCGGTAAAGTCATCCCGAAACCAGCCGTGGCCTTTGGGCGGACGCACCAGCCAATAAGGCGACTCGACCAGTTCGCCATCCTTAAATACCGCGAGCCCGGCGGCGCAGATGCTGACGTGGGAACGATTGGCGGTTTCAAAATCTAGGCTGGTGATGGTCATATAATTTAGAACAATCCCAGCCGTTGGTAGTGGGGTTCATCTTTGGGAAAGGGGTCGGTTTCCCGCCAGCCTTCCAGTTTAAGATCCGTGATAATATGTTGGCAGGCGGCTTCGGCGGCCTCGTTTCCCCACAATTTGCGCACCTCCTCAATGCCTGCTAGGTGATGGCGTTTCTTCCGGTGCCGCATGCCATAGGGTGGTTGCCCAGCGAATTCATCCAACCAGCGATGGACTTCGGCATACGGTTTGCCAGAGGTTTCTAGGGCCTCGGCACAGTGTTGTTCAAAGGTGGGCATGGTTGTTGCAGGGATCAGGACACAACTCTTTCAGAGTTGAGGGAACACTGCGCACCCGACCCAAGGTAGGATCGTCCACCCCTTTTGCCCTTGGCCGATCCAACCGTTGGGCTTCGATGGCGCAATCCCATTCGGGATTGAATGTGGCCAGGTGCAGGCGGTTCTTAAGGTAGCGCGTGACATAGGGCGGTTGTTTCAGTTTGCATGCATTTGTTCGAGCAGTTCAGGTTCGTAATTGGGTTTTCCAGGTGCGGCATTAGCTTTCACAATTTCTTGCAGTTCCGTGTCGCTGATAAAAGCAGCTTTGGCACGGACCACTTTGGAGGAATTGGATGGATGATAAAACAGAGCGCTATTACCCGGCTGCTGGTGTGGTTCAGCAGAGTCCTCGCAGGCTTCCATATCAAAAGTGATTCGGGCTGGCTGGCTGCATTCGATGATCTCGGTGAGATTGTCGCTGCCGGATATATTGGCTGCGGAAATGCAATGGACACCTGCGGCACGGGACATCATTCTAATACGGGCCCCACGTGATGGTAATGCCTTGTCACAAACATGGTTTAAGACCTGAAATTCGTTTAGGATGACGACAATATACGGGAACCTGGCTGGAATGACGAGTTCGTCCGCTTCCGCTCTCCCTGCCAAGCTATCTACCCAAACGGGTGGTGGAACAGCCTTGGCGCGTTGATTGAAATACCGGGTGCTGTACACGCCAATACGGGTAAGGATTAAATGGCGTTTTTCCACCTCATCGACAACCCAGTGGGCTGCCGCGGTTGTCTGTTTTTTGTTGGTGATGATCGGAGCAACCAGATGAGGCAAATCACTGTACCGCTGTAATTCAGTGGTTTTCAAATCAACCATCAATAAGCGGAGTTCGTCCGGAGCGAAACGGTCCACCAGCGAGGCGATGATGGCATGAAGGCAAGCAGCCTTCCCAGAACCCGGATGGCTGCCGGTAATCAACAGGTGGGGCATACGATGAAAATCGGCGATCAGCGGCCGGTTGAATTCATCCAGGCCCAATGCGAGCGGGATATGTGACTTGGTGTTGCGCCAGGCTTCAGACTTCAATAAGTTGTTTATGCTATTCATGTTATCAAGTGTTTCTGGACTCATTATTCGGGCAGATACTCATTTTCCATTTTGGACACCAGTTCCTGGGCGAAGATGTCCAATTCTACGGTAGTGGCGCGCAATTGATGCACCAGATAGTTGTAACCAAACATGGACGGGATGGCGACCAGCAGACCGGCTACGGTGGTGACCAGGGCGGCGGATACGCCAGGAGCCATGGTGGCCAGGCTGGCTTCGCCCTTCATGGCAATGCCGCTAAAGGTGCTCATCACGCCCCAAACGGTTCCCAACAACCCCAGGAACGGAGCGCCGCTGACCGCGATGGCCAGTATGATCAAACCGGATTCCAGCTTGAGTGATTCCACGGCCACCGTGTTTTCCACTGCGCGTTTCACCAGTTCCATGCCTTTGAACGACACCAACTGGCGGGCAGCTTCGCCGCTGCCACCAGCTTTGAGACGCGTCTTGAGGCTGGAACAACCGGCCTGGTAGATGGCAAACATGGGGCAACCCTCAATGCTTATGCGCCGCTCATGCATCTCCATCACCGACGCTTGGCGGTTAAATTCCTCGGCAAAGTGGGCATTCAGCTTTCTGGCCCGGCGGATTTGCAGGGCCTTGGCCACCATCACCGACCAAGCGATAACGGAAAACAGGAGTAACAGAAGAATAATGCCCTTTGCCTCCGGCGTCGCCTGCCGCCAGATGAAGGTTAGTTCTGTAAATTGGGTAAAGGATGCCATAATGAAATGTTGGTTGGATGGTTCCTTAGGTTATTCATAAAGGACTCCCTGCAATAAGCTTTCAACGACTTCCAAGGTCAGTTTTTTTCCGGTGAGCGCGGCATAGGATTCCACATGTATCAGCGCGCCTTCGAGACGACGAATGTCGGTGCGGATATGGGCGGCCAGAAAATTCAGGATGTCGTCCGGCACCTGGCCTCCCATCCACTGCGCTTTTTTACGAAGAATCGCGAGACGTGTTTCCAAGTCCGGCACCTGTAAATCGGCGGTTTGTCCCCACTCAAAGCGCGAGACCAGCCGTTGTTCAAGCCCAGGAATTTCGGAGGCGGGCCGGCTGCAGGCCAACACGATCTGTTTGTGTGCTTCGTGAAGCGCGTTGAAAATGTGGAAGAATTCTTCCTGCAGGCGTTCCTTGCCAGCAAGAAATTGAATATCGTCAATCAACAACACATCCATCTGGAGATATTTCTGGCGGATTATGGCAAGCTGGTTGTTTAGAATGGCGTCAATGCATTCGCCCGTAAATTGTTCAGATGAAAGACAGGCAACGCGCGCGGCTTTATTATTGCTGGAAACATGGTTGCCGATGGCATGCAGCAAATGAGTCTTGCCAAGGCCTGCACCACCATAAATAAACAGTGGATTGTAGGTAGTACCGGGAGCATTGGCGACGGCTTTGGCGGCCGCACAAGCGAAGTCGTTTTGATGGCCAACAATGAATGATTCAAAAGTGTGTCTGGGGTTTAACATAAAATGCTGGTTGCTTGCGTCGTAGTAAAGGGTCTTGGAGTCTTAACTCAGGTCTGGAGTTCAGGTGTATAATCGTTTTCCTCCTTGCCGAAGGTCCAGGCGACCGCCTGTATCGCCCGCTCCATCGTGGGCGGCACGCGGAGAAAGTAGTCCTTGAAGCTGCCATCCGGTTCCGGCGTGGCATTCACCACCTTCACCATCACCAGTGGCTCGTCACGAGGGAGTTGCTGGCGGTACAAAATGCCAAAATCATCCCGGTGTATTTCTACGGCCCCGGAATCCATCAAGTATCGTTCCACCCCATACCGTTCCAGCATCACCCGCCGCATTTCGACATTGGTTTCCAAATTAATCTCTGCGACGGTTATGGTGTCTGGGGAAACCACCACCTTTTCCGGCACGCGGACACCATGAATGGCAAAAATAGAAAAACCGTCGTAATAGCGAATGGCCGGACCGGTTTCGCAATGAATCCGCCCCTGCTCATTGCAGTGAATATATTCCGGTTTCGCTCCAATAAAAGCCCAATCCCAGAATAACGCCGCCGCGCCGCAAGATTTTGCCAGGTCGAAAGAAGGAACCAGCTTTGAAACGTCAATTCCCAAACGGCCAAGAAAATCATACCGTGCCAGCAACATATCAAACTGGCCAAAGTCATCCCTGAATGTCCATGCTCGAAGGCTCCGAAACATGTTCCGAACATTTTCATGAATTTGTTCGTGGATCTGTTCGATGACTTGCATGTTTCTCGCATAGGCCGCGCGGCGGAAATCGGAAAAGGTTTCGTGGGTCCGGCGTTCGGGGAGTTGCCGACGGATATATTGGCGGATCTGCGCGTTGACCGCGCTGGAGACTTGTTCGTTCATTTGGCAGGTGAATTTATCGCGCAGTGCTTCGTGGACCTCGCCATTGATAGGGTCGGCAAGTTGATGACGCATATTTCTACCCTCCTGCCGTAATAGGGCGACGGCGATTGAAATTTGAAGGGGACTGTCAAAATGAAGAATATGCGGCGGGGCCGACTTATCAGCCACAGCATAGAGGCGGCACAGGATTTCCCGGACTTTCGCGCGGTCAACGGCGGCGGTATCCCTGCCTGTTTTGATCCATTCGTCCCATACCTGCGGAATCAGCGCGAGTTGCGCTTCAGATAATGTCCGAGTTTTCACAGCGGTTTAATCCTCTACGTAACGGATCGCTTCTGGCGCATACTCCCACTGGCGGGTGACACGGTAATTACCAGCGGGCAATTGGATTTCAGAATGTTCCTGATGCCTCACCACGCCGCCAACGGGAAGCGAGACAAACAACGACCCGGTCAGCATCGTCGGCTTTTGGTTGGCTGTGGAAATTTCCCCTTCCTTCCACCAGTCAGCGGGATCAACTGTCTCCAGCGCATGATGATGTCCAGTGGCCTCTCCGTGCGCTAAAATGATGCGCGTGGATCTATTCTGCCTCACAGCAGTGGTGGGTATCTCAGCGATGCGCTCAATGAGCACGTCGCCTTGCCGGTAGTGTTTGCAGTCTGTTGTTTTCATAGTCGTCGTCGGATGTGATGGTTATGTGAATTGAGCCAGGGTACCCAAAATAATGCGGATGGAGGCCTTGGTTTGGGGAGTGAGGTTGCGGTCGGTCAGGTCATCGGTTTGCAGTTTCCAGATTAAATCGTAGTTGAGATCATGGAAGCGCAGCTCCACTTGGCATTTTCCGTCGTATTTGAGTTGGGCCACCAGTTGCTCCAGCTCCTTCTTCAGCCGTTCGGTATCGGGACCGGTAGCGGGCTCCGATTGTTTAAGCCGGGGCAGGAGGTTCAACACACTGGTCTTGGCATTATCGTCAACGACCATGGCCGGGAACTCGCTGAGAATTTGGATCGGCGAACTGTCTATCCCAGTCTGGCCACCGGGCAGTGCCAGGACCAGATAGGCTTTCAGGTCCGGATATTTTTTCCGAATCAGGTTGAACCGCAGTTTAGCGACGGCAACCGCCTTCTGTAATTGATCAGCATTTAGCATGGCTAACACCATGCACCGGTATCGGCAGCGGATCAAAGGAACTGAATGTCCCCAATCTTTGTCCGAAAATGCGGATTGCGGATTGCGGAATGAAAACTCCAAATTTTGCAGAAAAATAGATGGGCAGAAAAATCACTGCTAGAAAAGAGAGGTTGGAGTCAAGACTTGGAACGGGGGTGGGGAATTTAACCGCGAAACAGGTATAGACGCGAAATACATTTGCGGCCTGAAAGCCATCCAGACGCCGTTTGCGTTCTATGACAATTTTCTGCAAAAGCAATTGGGTTCCCATTTTTATGCCGGTCTATTTTTCTGCATGATCGGCTTCCCATTTTGTTGCTGTTTTCAATCTCCCGCTGGCAATGCAGGAGGCGGACATGGCAAAAAATTAGCTGGCAGAAAAATATAATCAAAGAAGATAGGAGCTTGGAATCAGGAGTTGGAATGTGCGGTAAACAACCCATTGCTGGGAAACCTCTAATGGACTATCTTTATCTCAGAAAGTTAGGTTATGTCAGATCACGACATCGATAATCTTGAAAGTCAGTTCCCGGCGGTATCAGGTTCTGCGTTTGCCACGGCGCGCGATCGGGTGCTTGCGTCAGGGCAAAGCGTCTTGGAATCACGCGACGGGGTGATCTACGAAGTTTTTCCCAACGGGCATCGCGTGGCAATAAAAGCGATTGCACCGCCCGTTCGAGTTGAGTCGGGCAAAGTTATCAACATCCGGTGAGCGTTCCCACGCCGAGACTGCGGATGTTCGCCGGGCCAAACGGTTCCGGGAAAAGCACCCTTACAGAGGAATCCATCCGGTTTTGGGATTAGCCAGTGGGCTTGAGCGGGAGGAGTTCCTGTTTAACGTGGGAAGGAAGCAAAGCAAATTCGGGATCTTTATGCACCAGTATGGCATTCACGTGCATGGCGGATGCCGCCACAAAAGCATCCGCGAAAGAAATCTTGTGGCCGGTTTTCCACTCGGCGGCCGCCGCGCACAGGGCTTCGTCAGAGTGTATCCAAATGATTCTTAATCGTTTCAGGTCCGCAATGGCTTTGCGACCTGCTTCCACCCCGTAATCACTGGCCGTGATGTATTGGACTTCCGTAAGACTGGCAAAGCAGGCATACAGCATGGTTTCTCCCCGCGCGGCTTTTTCCAATAAATCAAGCACTCGTGGCGCACCTGGTTCTGCTTGGAGAAAGGCGATAATAGCGGAAGAGTCGAGCAGGAAGGAATCAGCCATTGGGGTGCGAACTCATGCGGTGGCGCTTGGTTTCTTCTCGCGCCCGGTCGCGGGCTCGTTCTTGAAGCAGGCGCGTGAGCATACCGCCACCCGCAAACCGCCCATAAAGGGAATGAACCGCCTCCAAGGCGTCTTGTTCGCCCTTTACCGCCAGGTTGGTCTGGTCCAGAATACGGGAAATCTGCCTCCAGATTTCGCGTTTTTCGTCAACCGACAACGTCCGGATTTCTTCCAACACATGTTCAGCCGTTGCTGTCATAGCTTAAATTTACTGCGGGTCATCCGCCCGGTCAAGCGGGGAATAAATTCCGTCCGGAGCCGGCTGATGCGTTTGGGACTAGTACCCGGCACCCAGCCGAGACCGGCGCACAAAAACTCATGCTTCTTTTCACCTTTCAACCCAAGCCGCTTGGCTTCGGCATCCAAGTGAGGCAGTTTCTCGGCATTCTGTTTCCGTTCCACAAGCCCTTCGGCCAAGGCGGCACCCTGGCGCTTGGGTACCCGCACGCGATGCAACTTGGCGATGGCGTCCCAGCAGATGTCCCGCTTGGGGTCAAACGACCAGTAGGCGGGGATGTGGATCATGGTGCCGTACGCGGAGAGGTTGACCGAGAGTTTGAAGGTGAGCGGGTGATCGTACTTCATCCCAAAGAGATTCCACCGCAGGCAAAACGCATCGAACACGGCCTGAAACACCTCCGCTGGCGAGCGCATATTCACTTCAAACGACGGCCGCAGATTGCGCTCCACACACATGCTGCGGCGAATCACGCCCTTATGTTCGCGGTAGGCTTCGACATCAAAGACCGCCTTGATGCGCGCCCATTGGCGGCGCAACTCGGGATTGGTCTTGGTTTCCTGGGCGTGCTGATAAAATTTGACCTGGGTTTTGACCAGCTTTTCGTAGGTGCCCGAATGGACCTGCTTTTCATGATCCGCCACCGCTGTGCAGACGCTTTCGTCGGGTGGTTCCGGCAGCATCTCAATGACCAGTTGTTGCCGGGCATTTAATTTCTTCCCCTTTTCCAGCGTCATCAGGCAATCCACCAGCACATCCTGGATATTAAACGGCCAGAGCGTCGGTGGAACAAACATCCACTGGTATAGCGCGTGCAATGAAAGGGCTGCGGCTTCGGTCAACTTGGGGATGACTGCATGATAGCGGCGCAAAGCATCCTCCGCCCAGTTTGCCCGGTCAAACGCACGGGCTTTGAGCTTTTCCAGATCGCGATCAAGTGCGGTGGTCATGGTGCTTCAGCGGGGTCAAGCGTATCCCGCCACTCGGGCAAACGCAAGCTCACTTGGTCACTGGCGCACACCCACCCGCTTTATCCATAAACGCAGCCATGGGAACACCCGAACAGGCGCTTCCTGCTTGAACCAAACCGAGCTTGATGCAGCCCTGACCGCCCCAGCGATTTTTTAAAAAAATACTTAACGTCCCCTGGAGGATTTGTTAGTCTGTTGAATACCGTGTTGAATACATGAAGCGATGGTAAACACTGAAAACAAAAGCAATTATGAACATGAAGCTCAGCCAATCCCGCCCGGCTCGCCGGGAATTTCTTAAACACGCCGCCTTGCTGCCATTCGCCGCAACGGCGGGGCTCTCGTTCACCACAGCATCGGCGACCGTTGCCCCCATCAAACGCATCGGCGGAGCGTTTCTGAAGCCCGCGCTCAACGCCTACTCCTTCCTCGAATTGCTAGCGGCACACGCCAAGGACCCAGCCACGGGCATTGATCTCTTTGCCGTCTGCGATTTTTGCGCGAAACACGACCTGGATGCCGTGGATGTCACTGGATACTTTTTTCCCGGCTATCCCAAGGTGCCGGCGGACAGCTACCTGTACCACCTCAAGCGCTACACGCACGACCTCGGGCTCGCCATCAGCGGCACCGGCGTGCGCAATGATTTCACCAGTGCGGACAAGACCGTGCGGGCGACGGGAGTGCAGCTCATCAAGGAATGGATTGAGGTCGCCGCGAAACTCGGCGCGCCGGCGCTTCGCGTCTTTGCCGATTCGCAGCCCCCTTTCAAGAACTGGCAGGAGGCCTCCGGCAACGCGAGCCGCGAGACGGTGGAAACCTGGATGGCCGACTCGCTGCGCGAGTGCGCAGAGCACGCCGGGAAGTTTGGCGTGATCGTTGCGGTGCAGAACCACGGCGACTTCATCAACACGGGCGGGGAGCATCTCAGCCTGCTCAAGCGGGTGGACCATGAATGGTGTGGCGCGCTGGTGGATACCGGCAAATACCTGACGGCCGATCCGTACGCGGACATCGCCATGATGGTGCCCTATGCGGTGAATTGGCAGATCAAGGAGACCATGCAGAGCCGCACCGACTCACCCGGCACCGATTTCAAGAAACTAGTCACCCTCATTCGCCAGGGAGGTTACCGTGGCTACCTGCCCATCGAGACACTCTCCATGCGACGCAAGAACTATGATCCCTTCGTGGAAGTGCCCAAAGTGCTCGCCGAACTGCGCGCAGCCATCGCTACCACCGCATCGTGAGTTAAAATGTGAAATATTTTAGCCGTGGAATCATGAAAAACCTCACCGCGTAACCAGGATGTAGAAGCTTGAAATCATCAGGCAGGAGACATAGGCCTGGGTGACGAAGAGCAGGTCGTCGAACCCTTTTTCAACGCATAGTGAGTCAAAAAAGAAAACTTATGATTGCGGAATAATTTTGTTTGTCGTCAATGAGCCTTTGATGAATGCCCCATTTTCCCTGATCTTAGTGCGGTTAGCAAGGGTCCGGATTCCCCTTCGCTCGCAGTACAAAAATTTGCTTAGCCTCATCCACTTTTGGTAAAGTTAATTTGCTAACATGTTCACATTCAAAATCAGACACCCCCTCGGCTGCCGCAAGGGCAGTGAAGATTTCGCTACAATAAATTTCTCCGGGAGGAGTCTTGGGTTCGATGCGCGCCGCAAAATTGATCGCCGATCCTAAAAAACTGTCTTTGGACATAAAAGGATCGGGAAAACGGAAAACCGGACCTACATGCAGGGCAATTCGCAAATTGAAATGAGCCGAAAATCCCAAGTTCTTCCAATTTTTTGACTGCACAAACTTCTGCAAGGCAAGCGCAAACCTGCCTGCGTTACCAACCGAATCAAAGGTGCAATAGAGGCCATCGCCCCAAGTATTAAAATCCCTTGGGCCAAAGGCATGGAGCCGTGATTGTTGAATCAATTGCCCCAAAGGGTGCAGGTATTCATTGATGAAGAGGGGAAGTTGTTGTTCCGGTATTTCGCTGAAACGCAAAGCATCCGCGAATAAGACAGCACAGATTTCTTGGGGAAATTCCACGGCAGATGCTGAATTTTTCGGAAGTGGCAAGGAAGGCGAGGTTGGCCAACTGGCATGAAGCACATCGTTTACCTTCTTTGGTTGCAAATTTCGGATATACTCGACCCTGACCCCAAGCGATATGGCCAGATTCACCATAGTACGGGTGCCTCCAATGGCGTCACCAGACCAACCGTCCCACAGCGCCAGCAACGCTAATTGAGTACCCATGGCCTTGGCTTTGATCAACCCCATACCCAGGACCGTACGGTTACAGCATTCACTGGCCATCACATTATTTTCAGCGCGATATTTGCTCAGAATGGTAACGCTGGTCGCCTTTTGCAAAATCTGATCAAATCGTACACCCCAGTCGTGATCGCGGTTATGTTGGAATCCAGTGACGCAATCGGCTTTAAACTGCTCGATTTCATACGGCAGCACGATATGGATTTCCCTTTTTAATCCCAGCATCTCCTCCAGGAAAAGGATATCGCCACCACAGGGTGCCGAACTGAAACCATATTTCGGGCTTAAGGTATTCAATTTTTTGCGGATCGCGGCGCGGACACCTTGTTCCTTCGCGGGCAAAAAACGAGGCGGCGTTCTGCCGGGACGATCCATCATGTGCCCGGTAAAAGCCACCACCGTTTCCTGTTTCCATTGTTTCCTTAAGGTTGTCATGCTAATAATCCACAAATCAATTTTGAGGTTTGCGCTTTGTATCGCCAGACGACGCTTCTTCTCTGGTGGGTTGTGACTCAGCCTGCACTTTAATTCCAGCAAGGGTGGTGATGATAATTTCCGGCGCGCCTTGATAATCAATAATCTTGCCTTCCACAATCACGGTTTTGTTCACATACTCCTTGAGTGTTTCAGGACGGAACTCTGCGGGGTTGTCACTCTGTTTGAAGGCGAGCGTCAATGCGGACCGGTAGTTCTCCGCAAAATTCAAAAAATAGAAGGTGCCGGATTTTGACGTTCCAAACTTAACGATTTTTCCCTTCACTTTAACCAATTGCCCCTGGTGATTCAGCATCGCTTTGGCATTCAGTGGATCCAAAAATCCGTCCTCCACGGCGCGTACCGTCCTGGGCTCAGACTGTGGCAGTGACTGTCCTGAAGGCGGGGCTGAGGTTGCGTCATCCTTCAAAGAATTGATGCAAAGCTGCAGGTAATATTCGGGGGCATCACCCTGCTTCAAGGCACGCGTGAACTCTTGCCGTGCGACCAGCGGCTGCCCAGACTTCCAGTATGATCTGGCCAAGGCGAGCGAAGAGACGGTAAAACCGCGTGAGCGAGACAACTCCAGCACCTCAATAGCCCAGTCCCATAAACCCAGGAAAGCGTACCACTCGCCCAGTATGGCGAGGGCTTCGGCATTTTTGGGATCCCGATTCAAGAGTTCTCGGGCGCGAAGAAGGCGCGGTTCAAAATTGCGAAATTGTTCCGGAAAACTGAAGTCGCAAAACATCAAATTGGTCTGCGAAAGACATACAAGTTGCTTGCCGTTGATCGAGGTGGCAGCAGTCCCCATTAAGCTTGGGGTGATGGTGCGGATCAGGCGTCTGGTTTTTAATTCCCATATATTCAATTGGGCCTCTTCGTCATTGGCAACTAGCAACTCACCCTCAAACAACGCGTGTCCGTACATCCCGTACGATTCGGTTTGAGGAAAGGTGTTAATTTCCGTCAAATTGGTGATATCCAAGTGTTTGATGGAGTTTCCGCCAACACCCAGAACGAGTAACGAATGACCGCCCGGAAGTAATGACACTCCAGGTCGATGATCACTGTAGCGCATGGACCGAGGATGCGAATCGAGTCGTATTGAGCGGACTTGCAACCCGCTCCCCATGTCCCAAAGTATCGCGGTTGAATCCTCCGAAACGGTGAGCGCGAGGTTTGTGCCAGGCAGTAGTGCCACACCAGTCAGTCGTCGTGTTCCTATCTCTCGAAATCGAAGTTCAATATCCATTCGGCTTTTGTTGGGTAGTTGCGGCCCAGCGGAAGGGGCCTTCATCCAGCAGAATTTCTGAAGCAACTTTCCGGTAGCCACCTCCCACAAGCGCATCGGCACCTCCACATCCTCCGCTTCGGAGGCGGACCATGAACGAAATTCGTCTCCACTGGATATGGCCAGTCTCCCGTCCACGGAAAAGGCGACGGCAGACACGCGATGCCCCGCAGGATAACTCCACACTTTTTTATTTCCCACCAGATCCCACAGAAATAACGAATCGTTTTGCTTTTGATTATCGCGCGGTTTTGTGCCAACAAGAACGCGTTTTCCGTCAGCAGAAAAAACGGCGCTACTTGGCTGGTCTTTAAACCGGATTTCAAGCAAAGGATTGTCGGTTCTAAGATCCCAAAAGCAAAGGGTTGGCTCAATATAATTGTACAAAGAAAGACCAACCAATCCGTCGGGTGACATACGGACAAAGCCACTGCATGAATGAATGTGTTTCTTGACGAGCGGTTTGTCGGTTAGCAGCCAGACGCCAAGTCCGCGATACTTCGTACCCCAAAGTGCAATACGCAGATCTTTAGAAAAAACTACTTTTGCTGCAAGCCGACTTGGAGGAGTTCCCTCTGGACCTTGGGTGTCTCCAAACTGCTGCGCGCGCAGTTTTTCTCCGGATGCAACATCCCAAAACGTGATTATTCCGGCCGCATTAGCGGACGCAAATACCTGTCCGGAGGGAGAAAATCGTAGACTGCGAATTCCATCTTTCCGCCCGTCATTGAAACGGCGCAATTCACGACCAGTGGCCAATTCCCACAGTTTTACACCCCCCTCATCTTCACCCGAAAGTCCGAACTGGCCGCCGGGGGAAACCGCGACAACTGCAATATTCGCATGCGCCCCCTTCGGCTCCAGGATCGCCCGCTCCTGTCCAGTTTCACAGTCGAGCCAGATCAAAGGCGGGTTACTGCCCCCCCTGGATGACGAACCGGTATCACTTACCTCGGTATGCCAATGAGAACTCCCAACCAAAACGTTTTTGCCATCAGGTGAAAATGCAATAGAAGTTACAGTTGACTCTGGGGTGAGAAACGTGACCAACTCCTTCCCTGAGATCACATCCCAAAGTTTAAGAACTGCCCGGGTATTCGTATTATGGCGGGCATCACTTACGATTGGGCTTCCGATATGC
Source organism: Verrucomicrobiota bacterium (assembly GCA_037139415.1). Lineage (NCBI taxonomy): Bacteria > Pseudomonadati > Verrucomicrobiota > Verrucomicrobiota bacterium. The sequence goes on from JBAXGN010000040.1 coordinate 36,750, forward strand.
CAAGTGTGGCCCATGCTCCCGGAAACGATTCGCCTGCCATCAGGCGAAATCGCCACACATGTTATCGGTGCCTCATGCCCACGGAATTCCTGGAGCTTATGCCCGGTCTCCAAGTCCCAAAGATTCACGGTATGGTCTGAGCTACCAGACACAGCCATGTGACCACTCGATGCCCAAGCCAGGCAAGTCACCAAGCCGTTGGTGCTGATGATCGTACCGGCCTTCGTTCCGGTCACCAAGTTCCACATCTGAATCTCCGCGCTATCGTCCCCCAAATCATAACCAGCGAGCGCAAACCGGCCATCGTCGGAAACGGCAACACAGGAAACGCCTTCCTGAACATCACCAAGTCGGGTTGGCGTCCTCGAACACCCGCTCCACCCAGTAGCGCTGGCGTTGCTGAAACGCCAGCCGGCGCACGGTCGTTGTTTCCGGCGCGTTGGTCAGGGTGTATTTCCGATCCGTCCCATCCAGGTTTTCCGTCACCAGCAACGTCAGGCGCAACGGCGCCCGCTCGCTTCCGTCCCACACATAGACGCGCCCGCGCCAAGCGCGGAGGCGTAACGGACCACGCGTGGTCTCCCGCACCTTGACCTGGTGCCAAGCCGCCGCGACCGCCAACCCTGGCAGTTGGTCCACGCGCTGCTTCGGGACGGACGCCCGATAACGCGCCCCGGGTCGCCCCGGTTTGCCCGCGGCGGGCAAGGCGGGCAGGAACGGTTCCAGGTAAATGGAAAAATCCGAGGGGAGATCGATGAAAAACGTCTCCTTTAGCTCCGTCAACCCATAGAACGTGGCCGGGCTTTTGCCATAGCCCGCGTCGGCACTGACCCAGCCAAACTGGAGTTTTTGCGCGCGCGCATGCTGGATGATGGCCACCGCCAATTCGTCCTTGGTCCGAAAGTGGCGTTCGGTTTCCGGCACGCCAGCGGCCGCACACCGTTCGGAATCTTCGGTCCATTCCTTGGGCAAATAGAGTCGCGCATCCACCAGCGTGGCCCGCGGGCCGCGGCACAGCACTCCGAACACCCCGACTTGGCCATTATCGACTTTACCCAACCGGCCCAACCACTGACGGGCGACGCCCACCGACTGCTTGCCTTGTTTGGCGAACCCACTCTCATCCAGCACCAGACACGCTTCGCCGGGATCGCCCAAGACCTGGTTGGCTTCCCGCGCCACGTGGTCCAGCACGGCGCGGGCATCCCATTTGGAATGAGTGAGAAATTGCTGCAAGTTACGCGCATCCGCCTCCGGCACCACCTCCGCCATGTGCAGCATGTTCTTGCGCGTGCCGCCTTGCAACAGACCGGAAACGTATTGGCGCGCTAACCGAGACATCGTGCCGATAGGATTTAAAATGGTGGGAAAAAGTGTTCACACAGTGCATGAGGCGTTGGCCGAGGCCCCGCAGCCCCATCTCCTGGTTTTCATTATTACTCCTGGTTTTACGAAATATTATGTTGGTTTGTCATTGCGGTGCAACTTTACTTCACGGGTGGCCTTGACGCAAGTTTTATCTTTACGAAGTCAAATTATGCTAAACCAGTAATATAAGTATGGAACCAGAAATCAGCCGTCAGAATTTCCCTTGCGCCACCATCTGGCGCAATTCGGTTTTCAGGATTTTTCCGGTGACATTGCGCGGCAGTTTGGGCAGGACCACGATGCGGCGCGGGACCTTGTAATCCGCGACTTTTTCACGGAGGAAGTGCAGCAGCTCCTTTTCGTCAAGCTCGGTGCCCTCATTCAAGGAGACACAGGCCAGCGGCACTTCGCCACGGCGCGCATCCGGCACGCCAATCACCGCCGCCTCACGAATGCCCGGATACTGGTAAATGAGTTCTTCCACCTGTCTAGGATAGACGTTGATCCCGTTGACGATGAGCATGTCCTTCTTGCGATCCGTGATGTAAAAATATCCATCGGTGTCGCGATGTCCAATGTCCCCGGTCAGGAACCATTGGCCGCGCATGACTTCAGCCGTCGCCTGCGGCTGGTTCCAATATCCCGCCATAACGTTCCCGCCGCGAATGCAAATCTCGCCGGTCTGACCAGCCCCCAGAATATTCCCGGTATCATCCTGCACGCTCAATTCCACGTTTGGAATGGGCAGGCCGATGGAACCTTCTTTCCATGGGCCGCGAATCGGGGTAAAAGCGGCCACCGGGCTGGTCTCACTAAGTCCGTACCCTTCCAGCAACGGGTAAGGCAGTTTGGCGGTGAATTCGCGCAGAATTTCTCCAGGCAGCGCCGCCCCGCCACTGATGCAAAGCCGCAGCGGCAATTTCACCGGCCTATCCACCTGGGCCAAAACACGAAAGAACGCCGGCACTGCCGGAAGGATGGTGGCACCATGCCGGCACACCTCCAGGATGATGTTTTTGGCCGGATGCACGGACCGGATGAGGACGATGCTGGAACCAATCACCATGGGCAACAACACACAGACGGTGAGCATGAAGCTGTGAAACATGGGCAGCAGTAACACAAACCGGTCGGCGGACTGACTTTCCAGTATCTGATGACAACTGGCCACATTATGCAACAAGTTGCCATGCGTGAGCATCGCCCCCTTGGGCTTGCCGGTGGTGCCGGACGTATAGAACAACACCGCCAAATCCGCTTCAGTGCGTTGGGAGCAGGAGAGCGGGCAATCCGCGCGCGCCACCGGTGCGGCGGCAAAGTTTTCAACATTCCAAACCTTCAGAGGTGGAGGCGTCGCGGCAAGCTGAGCCACGGCTGCCGCCATCGTTGTATCTGTGACCAGCACGTTGATACCGGCGTCCTGAATAATGAAGGCCACCTCGTCCGCCTTGAGAAAGTTATTGATGGGCACCGCCACGCCACCCGCCATGAAGATGCCAAACAGCGAAGGAACAAACTCGGGACAATTGCGAAGCCAAAGCCCGACGTGATCACCCGGACGCACCCCCAACTGTCGCAGTTCAGCAGCCAGGCGGACGGACTGACTGCGAATCCACTCATAGGAAAAGGTGTCATCGCCCCAGTAGATGGCGATTTTGCCGGGATTCAGCTCCGCCTGCGCGGTAAAAGCAGCGGCAAGATTCATGCGAATTTGCCGCCGCTAAGCATCAAAGCGACCGTCATAGTGGAGAGATGACTCACGGTGCCCGCTGCATTTTACCAAAATCAACCATCATCCGCCCGCCGGAAATATTTGTGTGCAGAACGACTGGCTCATACCCGCCTTTGGTGGCACGCAAGGTGCGCAAACCGGACGGAATCGCCAACGTACAGAGGGTCACACTATTCTGCGGCACCCCGTCCACTTCAATGGCGGCCCCCATGGGTTCGGAAAGCAACGTGACTGATACCGGAGGTCCAGACGGTGAACTGGACACGGACGCGCGAGGGTTTGAATCCGTGTTTTTCTTCTTCAGCAGAATCACGACCTCGTTGGTCACACTGGCGTGAACGACCACCGTTTGCGGTTCGGTGATAAATCCAGGCAATTTCGCATCCACCGTATAGGACCCTGGCGTCAACGGCCAATAGACCGGGGTGGTTTGATTAATGGATTTATCATTGACGTACACATCGGCGTCATAACGCTGCTTGCCGCTCTCCTCGCGAGCCCAGATAAATATGCTGCCGCGCGAATCAACCACCGCCACCCGTTCCAGAGTTCCGAAATCGAGCATGGAATCGCGGAGCACTTCTTTTTCAATGGTCCGCGCCAGGAAGCCGGATTTACTAACCCGGAAGGTATGGCTGCCAGCGGGAACTTTCACGACACACATGGTGGGTGGGCCAACCGGCCGGCCATCCACCTCCACGCTGGCCCCCAAAGGTTCCGACATCACCGTCACGCTGACAGTGGACACTACCGGTGCGGGCGGTGCCGGCGTGGTGGCATTTTGAGTAGCGGGTAGCGATCCACCAGTTTTTGGCTGACTGCCACCGGTTTTATCATCGGAGTTGAAAAACAGGAAATAGACCAACACCGCAGCGACCGCAAAAAAGCCAAGCCCCGCAAGAATGAAGATCAGGACATTTTGTTTTTCCAACTTGATGTGCTCCAGATGCCCGTCGGGATTGGACGGAATATCCAGGGTGCCGTAAAATGGCCGGCAACCCGACTTGACCACCTTGAACCGATGCGGTCCGGGCAACAGTTTATGCTCTTCCAGCGGCGTGACACCAATGGGGCTGCCATCCACTTCCACGCTGGCTCCGTCTGGATCACTGGTCAAGGTGAGCGGCACCATTTCCGGTGGGGGCTCCTTGAGCGTAAAATGTTTTTTGACGGGGTCCTTGGCAATCTTCAACACCTCATGGCCGCGTTTGTACCCGGGCAAATCCACCTCAATATCCCGCTCGCCCGGATTCACCTCAACGGAACATGGCGTCCTACCGACTTGCCGTCCATCCACCAGCACCTTCGCCCCTTTCGGTTCGCTGGTGATCGTAAGCAAAGTGAGCGGGGGAGGCGGATTTATAGGGCCAGGTGGTTCAATTTTTTCAAGTTTAAACTTCAACGGGCAAGGCTGGCGTTCGGTCAGAGTCACGGACTCGGACTTCGACAGGAACCCATCCAATTTGACCTCAATCGTGTACTCCCCTGGCATGAGGGCGAGTTTTTGAGCGGTCTTGCCGCGCTCTTTGCCATTCACAAGAATGGTCGCTCCCGCAGGATCGCTGGTAACCGTCACATTGGCGGGCTCGATCTGCTTCAAGGTAATGGTCCTGGAAAAAGATATTCCAGCCCTGACCTCGATCGTTTCCTGGTATGGGTGATGGCCACTCAGATTACCCAACAACTGATATTGCCCAGGCTCCAGGCTTTCTTTGAAGCGGTCCCTGTGCGACCATTCCCCACCGGCACCTTTGAGGGTGATCGTTACACCCGCCGGCATGCCGGTGATGGACACGGACACCTTGCCCGGGGGCGGGGGGGGAGGTGGTGGCGGCGGGGGTGGAACCTCCGTTTGCAGGGTAAGGGTAAAATACTTGGTAACAGGTCCACCCGTAGCCAATACTGTGATCTTTTCCAGATGGGTTTTGTACCCGGACTTAGATACTTGGATTTCGTATTGGCCAGGCACTACCCGTTGACTCCACCTGCCCGTGCCCGTCCACTCACCGCCAGTTACGCCTTTAATCGCAATGGCAGCATCAGGGGGAGTGCGGCTGACAACGGTAAAAAGGACATCCGGCGGAAGCTTGATCAATCGGTAGGTCTTGGTGACCGGTCCACCGCCAGCCGCGACGGTCACAGCCTCATCCACCGGTCTGCAACCGTCCTTCGTCACTTTGACCCGATATGAACCTGCCGGAACACGCAGGCTCCAAGCGCCGGTTGCGGTCCAGGATTCCCCGGTCGGTCCTTTAATTTCCAAGGCGGCCTCTTTCGGGTCGGTACAGGTAATGGAAAAGAGAATACCGGGCGGCGGAGGCGGAGGCGGAGGCGGCGCACTTAAGCGATAGGTCTTGGTGATCGGCCCCCCGCCAGCAATGACAGAAACTGTCTCTTCCACCGGCTTGCAACCCTCTTTGGTCACCTTGACTCGATATGCGCCCGCCGGAACGCGCAGGCTCCAAGCGCCCGTTGCGGTCCAGGACTCCCCGGTCGGCCCCTGAATTTCCAAGGCGGCATCTTGCGGATCGGTACAGGTAATGGAAAAGAGAATATCCGGTACCAACTTAGTCAACTTGAGCGTCTTGGTAACCGGTCCACCACCAGCCGCAACGGTCACTGTCTCTTCCGCCGGCTTATAACCCTCTTTCGTCGCCTTGACTTGATATGAACCCGCCGGCACACGTTGGCTCCACATCCCCGTCGAGTTCCAGGTTTCCCCGTTCGGTCCCAGAATCTCCAAGCTGGCATCTTTAGGGTCAGGATTAATGGTCAACAGTGTGACCGGCTTATTGCTGCCCTCACTGACCAAATTAATTTTTCTGGTGACCAAGCCCGCGCCTTCTGCAACGGTAATCACATCTTCCCAAGGTTTATACCCATCCTTCGTTGCTTTAACCTGATAGGAGCCTGCGGCAACGGTTTGCCGCCAAGTTCCCGTCGCGGCCCAGGATTCCCCGGCTGGCCCCTGAATTTCCAACACCGCATCTGCTGGCTCGCAGAGTAAATTAAGTTCCAGTGATTGCGGTCGAGGGGGTGACCCCACCGCTTCTTTTAAAATATAGTTTTCGGTAAAACTTTCGCCTTCCTTGTAAACCAACTCGATCGGTTGATCTTTGAGAGATTCGTACCCCGGCAAGACCACGGTTACCAAATAACGTCCGGCGGGAAGCGATTCGCGTATCTCCGACCCGCCTGCCACAACTTGACCATTGCGCTTGAGCGTGATCTCCGCCCCGGCAGGCTCACTGGTCAGCACCACTGGGATCAACGCCAGCTCAAGCTGAACTTCCACAATCGCAACCAACCCTGCCGTCACGTCCAACAGCTCCGTTCGCTTTACATAACCATCGGCAGTAACCTCAAGGGTGTATTGACGCCCGGCCTCGACCGGTAGTTTGTTCCACGAACTTGCTGGTAATGGTTTACCGTCCAAGGTGGCTTTGACCTTGTGTTTGATCTCGGCAGGCGACACGACCAGACTCACCTGGGCCTGTTTGGGTCTGAATTTGCCAAAATCCAGTTTCCCGGGTTGGCCGGGCACCAATTTAACCGACTTGGATTGATCGTCGAACCCCTCCAAACTAATCCGCACCCGGTAATCACCGGGGACTAAGCTGACCGGATCCCCTTCGCCGGTGCGTTGGGGCAATTCATCAAAGGCAGTGCCGCTACTGCCAGCAGCCACGGCAATGGCGGCGCCCGGCGGATCGGACAGCACCGTCAACTCTACCGGTAGCGGGTCAATATGTCCGAAATCAACCGAGGCGATCTGCCCCGGTTCAACAGACGCTTCCAGCATTGGTTGCGGGTAACCAGCGCGGCGCAATTCGACCCGATAGGTTCTGGACGCCGGGACCTCGATGCTGATTGGAGAGGTCTTTTTAGTATCCTCATCATTGAGGAAGATGGCAAAACCCGATGGATCAGACCGCACATCCAGTTTACCGACGGGAGCAAGCGCATACGGCTCCATCGGCGGGTAATAGTCCCCGATAATTTTCTTCAAACGATCCTCAATTTGCGCGCAGTTGGGCCAATCCATCAATAGATTGGACAGGTTCCTCAATTCCTGCACGTACAACGTTTTACAGCGATTCTGGGTATTAAGCACCAACGCATGCAAGTTGCAGTACCGTTGAATAAAGGTCGCCGCCGCAACGCCGGGGCTCAATGCTTCATCCCGCTCCTTTTTGAATTTCTCAAGCTCGACCAGCAGCGGTTCGCGGGCGGTCGCGGTTTGATCCGCATAGTCCATCAGGGTTTTGGCTTGTTCCAAGATGGGGATGGAGGTGGCCCTAAACTCGCACGCGCAACCATGGGCCTGCAAATGATCGGTAATCAGCTTGGGCACGGCTTCCGTTTGGGTGGCAAGTTGTTGCAGGCAATTCAAGGCGGCGGATAATTGCTGGCAATGTTGTTTGGCCGCCGCGTGCCCAACCTTAAACCGCTTCAGGTTATCGGTGCAAACCCGTTTCTGCCGCTCCAATCCGCTGACCAATTGTTTGAGGACGCCCATGAGCCCCTCCGCCTTGCGATTCTGGATCCGCTCATTCTGGGTGCCAAACGCAAACAGAATCAGTTCCAAAAAATCCTCGCGCTTGCGGATGGTCTGCAGCAACCCTTGCATCAACTCATTGATTTTTACCGTGGCATACGCAGGATTCGCCGCCAGTTCCTCCGCCAGCGCCTTGTCTTTGCGCAAGTCCCGTTCCAGAATCCCCGCCAGCTCCTTATCCGCCACCAGCTCATCCAACAGGGTGCGCAGCGTATTCATGGCCCCCGCAAAGATCGCCACCTCATCCTCGCCCTCGGCAAACTCCACTTTGGCGGCGCGTTCGCTGACTTTGGTGACGAGCGCCTGGGTAAAGGCGGGCGAGGCTGAATAACTCAGTGCGATGCACTTAAGTTTATCCTTGGCCAAGGCATCCAGCTTGAACTTTTGTTCCCCCACCAAAAGGGCAGAGATGGTTTTGGCATCGGTCAGATTCTCCAAAACCTTGGCGTAGAGATCATTGAACGTGGCATGTTCCTCGGTTGCGGGATCGCGCCTCAACGCCTCATGCTCCAGCAGACTCGCCACAGTGCCCAAGGCCGAATAACCTTCGGGCAACCTTCTGTGCGCCTGCTGCAACAACTCTTGGAATGCTTGCAGATTGATCGCCATGCAGTGGTAATAAACGGGTTGGTGGGTAAATTCAACCAAAAATTGTTGGAATCCCACCGATCACGGCCGGGGCTTCCCCGCCGGGGCGTCCGCGCCCAGCAATTGCTTCAGCACCAGGTCCGCCTTCTGGGGGACCACGCCCGAGGGACCGCGCAGGTAGTAGGCCACGTTGCCGTTCAGGTCCACGATCGTTGTGGCGGCGCTGCGGTTGTCCGTCTCCAGGTGGAGCGGGCATTTACCCAGTTGGGCCAAGGCCGCTTGCAGCCCCTTGACCAGGCTTAAGAATAACTCCGAAATGCAGCGAGGCGCCCACGGGCAATCCGTTACTTGCCGTTCCAGATTGACGGATAGCGGCGTAATCATTAGTGTACCGCCCATGAACTTCATGCAAAGGCAATGTGGCTTAAATGTCATCCGTTCAGTGACGCGCAGTAATCTGTTATCCTCCTTTGAAACCCTGTTGAAGAAGGGCCTTGTTCTGGCGGCGCTCGTAACCGTCCTGAGTGGCTGGGCGCAGGGGCCAAGCAATCCGGGGCTGAGTGTCCAAGTGTATGCGGGGTTGACCATCACGGGCGAGGTGGGGATGGCCTATATTATTCAAACAGCGGTGAATTTAACGAATGGCAATTGGGCGACCTTGACCAATCTCACACTCCCGGCCAAGCCATGCTTGTGGGTGGATGCGAGCGGCCCGGCCTCTGGGCAGCGGTTCTATCGGGCGCTCGCGGTACCGACTAACATGGCTTACATCCCCGCTGGTACCTTCACCATGGGGGATACGAGCGGAGATAGTGACGCTGCAGCATTGCCCCTGCACACGGTAACTGTGAGCGCGTTTTACATGGACACGAATTCAGTGACAAAGGCGCAATGGGATGCGGTGTACACGTGGGCTGCCACTAATGGCTACGGCTTTGACGGGGCCGGGGCTGGGAAGGCGGCCAACCACCCGGTGCAGACGGTAATGTGGTATGATTGTGTGAAGTGGTGCAATGCGCGGAGTCAAAAGGAGGAGGCTATAAATATTTTCGTGTAAGTGGCCGACGATAGCTGAGAGGATAAGAAA
>JBAXGN010000041.1 GCA_037139415.1 Verrucomicrobiota bacterium
TGCTGCGGTCGAAAGTTTGAGGATGTGAGCGTTGTTATAACTTAACATAGTAATATTAGTTTCCCTCGATCACGCGATAAAAGCCCGTGCCGGGCGTCAAAGGGAGATCAATTTGGGAGTTGGTTGACGCTGCCGTGAAGGGGTGTTCCCAATCTTCCCAATGGCCAAGCTGCAGATTGGTCCGAAACTGAAGATGGTAGGCGCGGCCGTTTTCGGTTGCCAATAGAGCCCGTAGAGCCCCCGAGGAATGAACCCCTTGAGAGCGGACCGCGACCGGGTATGGCCGCGCCCCAGTCAAAATTGGCGTGCCCGGCTCCGGCTCGAACGCCCACGCACCCACCACCGGGCCGAAATGTTTCGGTGACAGGAACACATGAATCCATCCAAAATGGTCGCCATCAGCCAGCGGTATTTTGACGCCTATGTAACCATCACCCAGCCGCCCCATATCGCCGTCGAACGGAGTGTAGCAACTATCGAAACTGCATCTGGTGAGTCCAGCAAAAGCTGAACTGCTCCACGTCAGGTTGGTGGGCGTCATCACTCCGATACTTTGACCCATGGGAAGAACGGCGCAGCGGTCCCCGGCCAGCAGCAATTGGTTGCTGGACAGGCAGGTGAGCCAATAGTTTTCAACTGTAAAGCCGGGGATCGAATAGAAACAGACGGATTGCCCATCCAACTTTAAGTCCGGCAGCCCATCGCCATTGAGATCGACTGTATTGCAATACTCGGAAGACCCAGGGAACGGAACCAGGCGTTCGACGTACCAGGCCGTAGTCGAGCGCGGGTTTCTGGGCCAGTCCGCGGGCCAATTCATGGCCCCCGAACCGGGGACCGCCTGCAAGAGACCACCGACCGTCGGTGGAATTTCCCAACGGTCTTCCTCTCGCCAGCCGTTCTCGAATAAGACAAAATATCCCCAGCCCGCCTGCACCTCCCGGAGCGTCGTCTCGTTCAACTGGAACCTGCCGCTATAGTGCAGGGCCGCATACGAGCCATCGCCCGCCGGGACGTTGGTGGGCTGGCCGTCTTCAAGCGGTACAATAATCTGCCGGGAGTCAGTGAACAAGGCCGCTCCGGAGAAACGCGCAAAAGCCGTGGCGAGATCAATTTCAAAATGCATTTGATTACTTTGAATTTCAAACGCGCCTCCCCCTGCAAACGATGAAACATTATTGGATACCTGTGACAAGAAGCAGATGAAATGGGCATTGGTGCCCGACGCTACCTGAGCACTCACCGAGAGTGCCGCCAGCAGCACAACGAAAATATGTACACACACTCTCACAACGCACAGATGCTTTCTTCAATCATGCCCCGCATACCTTCGCAGCATGACTGTTTTGACTATTTGCGTCCAGTTACAAAGTTGTAACTTTAATCGCCCGGGCTCAAATCCGTTTTGCCCAATTCAAATTCGGTGTCAGACCATCGCAACTCAGCAACCTTTTGAGTTGGCGCCAATGGCTGATTGCGCAGCCATCCGTGCAAGCGGGTGCTGCCTCCTTTTCCTTTTCTGATAGTTTTTTACTGCGGAAATGAGAGCCGGTTCGAGATGCCTTCGTTCGGGTGGCTTTGCGGCTTGAAAAATATTTCCGGAGGGGCGAGAGTTCGCCGCGTGAAATCGCGTGCATGGCTTTTACCTTTTTTTGCCCTGGCGTGGGGCCTGTCGGCGGCCACTTCGGAGGAAATCTGGAAGGTTTACCGCCGGGGCGAGGCCGCCCGCGCAGCGGAGCTTGGGCTGGCCGCCCTCAAGGACAAGCCGGAGGACATGGAATTGCGTCAGGTGACCGGTCGCGCGCTGGTGGATAGCGAGCAATTTGCCGTCGCCCTGTCGCATTTGGAGAAGGTAGTGCAGTTGGATACCAACCGTAGTTGGCAATCGGCCTGGGCGCTGGGCTACGCTGGCTACGCGCATTTTGGTTTGGGCGATGCCGAAAAATCCCGCAAGGCGCTGGAGGACTCGCTGGCCTTTAAGGCTACGCGCAACGTCATCAGTTTTGCCCAGCACGGCCAGATGCTGTTCGGGTTTTCCGGCGTGTACTCCAATTGGACGGCCCAAGAGACCGCCCATTTCCAGTTTCATTTTTCATCGGCTACGCCACCTGCTGGACAGACCAATTTTGCGGAACGGCACGAGGCGGCGTTTGAGGCCATCAACCGCTTTTTCGAGGCCAAGCTGCCCAAGAAAATTGATTTCTTCGTCTGGGGGACCAGTGGGGAGGCCGAGACCGCCGGGTTGGGCACCCTGGGCTTTGCGCGCCCGGAGATGGGCATCGTCCATTCCCATTGGCGGCAGACGACCGGCCACGAGATGACCCACATCATCAGCCGGCAGGCGCTCAAGCCGGTTAAAGTCACCGCTCTGATCAATGAGGGCGTGGCGGTGTATTTTGACCAGACCGGACGCAACCGCGAGCAGACCGCCCGCGCAGCTCTGCGCGAGGCCAAGGTCGAAACCCTGTCGCTGGTGGCGCTCTGGGCCCAGATGCGCGCCGTGGATGATATAGTGACTTACCCGGTGGCTGGCGCGGTGATCGAGCGGTTGCGCCAACAAGGCGGCGACGACAAGCTTCGGCAATTGCTGTGCGACCAATCCATCGAGTCCGCGCGCCAGATCTATGGCGCGGTCTTCGACGGCTGGCTCAGGGAACTGGAATCCGATCTCCTGCGAAAAGAGTAGGCCGTTCAGGCGGTCGGCGCTCAACCCTGTGGTCCTGTGTGGGTGGCGGGAAAGGTCGAACGGCTCGTTTAACCGCATCGCGGCCAGTCCGAAGATAGGCGGTTTGTTTGGTTCAAAAGCAAATCTATCAGTGTACCAGTTATGACCGACTGGCAAAATCAGGCAAGCATCAATGCTTCGGTGGCGCGGCACAGTTCATCATGCAGGGATTGCACGGCCTGTGCGGCCGGGTCCACTTTGTGGCTACCCAGTGTCCCGATGAAATTGCAGGCGGCATAATGTTGCGCCGCCGCCTCATACTTTTGGATCCATTCATTCCGTGCCGGCAGAGTTTCCGGAGCCACCGGCCAGGCGCCGGACTGTGGCCGGATGTGCCCCGTAATTCCCGCCCGCCATGGCTTCGGACTGACGCGCGCGCGAAAGCATTGTTGGTTCAAACACATGCGGACGTACACCGGGTCCGTACCCAGGGCGGCAAAGAATTCCGCGACGGCTGCCTCTCCCGGTTCAAACGTGCGGTGCATGACCAGGACCCGGAAACCTGCCGGGGTTCGGTACAGCCGCAAATGCCAATCGGGATTCTGCGCAATGAAGGCATCCATTTTTTTCCGGGCCAGTTTCTCCATTCCATCCCGCCCGCCCACCCACAGACGATGGATTCCGGCCGCCACCAGCCGACCGACAAACCAACCGATGCACAGACTGACTACAACTGCCCACAGAGCTCGCCATGCCGGATGCTGCCACAGCGCGATGACCAGCAAGGCCAGACTTATCAGGATGGGGAGAAACTTGATCCAAAGCGGCGAATCCATAGCTAGGTCAATATCGGCGAATAGCACATTGGGAGTGTTCAGGCATCTTGCCCCGTAGGCGTTCCGGGTCACAATGGTTTCGCCGTGGTGGGAGACAATTTCCTCGCGAATCGGCACACCTTCGGCGCCATTGTACGGAACCTTGGGTTCGCGCCGCAAAAGCTTATCCCCCTTGAGCACCCGCTCCAGCGCTTCTTGTGCCCGCAGGTCGGCATTGGCTTGGGCTTCTGCCTCGCTCACTTCCGACCAGCCAAAGCGCCGGATGGTCACCTGCCGACCGCGCGTGCGGTGCTGTGCGCGTCCTTCGGCCCAGAATTGTGGAATGATCATTAGTCAAATGATACCCGATTTTCTCGCAGGAGTCAAAACCGGAAAAGACCATAAGAAGCTGGCGTTTTTCGTCGGGTTGGTTTTAATTCGCGCATGGCCAAGCTGCTCATCATATCAGGAGCCGGGTTAAGCGCGGAGAGCGGGATCAGCACGTTTCGCGACAGCGACGGGCTATGGGAGAAACATCGCATTGAAGATGTCTGCAACGGCGCCACCTGGCGGGCGAACTTTGAACTCGTCCATCAATTCTATAATGCGCGACGGGCGCAGCTCGGGACCGTCAATCCCAATGACGCACACCGCATGATTGCCCGGTGGCAAAGCCGGTACGACACCATCCTGCTCACGCAAAACGTGGATGATCTGCTGGAGCGGGCGGGGTGTCGCGAGGTGGTTCACCTGCATGGTTTTCTCACCCGCATGTGCTGCGTGGATTGCGGGCACTGCTGGGATATCGGGTATGTGCCTTGGAAAAGCGGCGCGTGTTGCGTGCTGTGCCCCTCGGTCAGAGGCGTACGGCCGGACATTGTCTTTTTTGGCGAGCAAGCTCCGAACTACGCGGTTTTATGGCGGGCGCTGGATTCGTTGCGCAGGGAGGATGTACTGCTGGTGATTGGCACGAGCGGCGTGGTGCTGCCCATCACGCAAATGGCGCAGGATTGTCCGAGTTATCGAATCCTGAACAATCTGGCCAGGGAATCCGCGATTGATGAGGCGGTGTTTGATCAGGTCATCCATCAGCCAGCGACGCAGGCGGCGGCGGCGGTTGACCGGCTCTTGAAGACGCGGCTGGGGTGAGACTTCCCCGAATTCCCCTACTTCCGTTTCGCGGGACGCTGCCCATTGTGGCAATCGCCACACGCCACAACGTGAATGTTGTGTTTGCTTTGGATGGAAAGGAAAGAGGTGTCCATCTTCTCCACGTTCAGGCCACAATGGGAGTTGGCAGGATGACAGTTGGCGCACGACGCTTTGGCGGATTGGGAATGCGAGGAATGGCAGTCGCGGCAGCTCAACCCCTCATGCACCCCGGCGGGAGTGCGGTCATCCCCGGTGCCGAGCTGGCGAAACGCATTGGGCGCGTGACATTGTGTGCAAAGCCTCTGGCGCGAGTCCGTCGAGAGTTTCACCACGCGCTCACCCTGCACGATGGGCGTCACCGGCAGAAGACTGGAGGAAAAATGGGTATGCTCGCGCCGCACGTAGAGCTGCGGGGACTTGAAACCATCGGACGACTTGTGAACCTGATGGCAGGCCAGGCAGGGAATGGTCGGCTGGGCAGCCTTGGCCGGATCTTTAAAGGCCCAAGGGCCAGTGGTCGAAATCGGCGTCACGAGGTCTTCGATGTGACCATCGAAAAACATCCCATGGCAGCGGAGGCAATCGGGGGAGAGCAATTCCGTCCGGTTGTGCTTGGGGTCAAGAAAGATGCGCGCGTACGTGGCGGAATGGCGGCTGCGCTGCCAATCGGCGAACGATTCCGGGTGGCATTCCTGGCAGGCCGTGTTCACCGCCAGCACATCCCGTTCCTTGAGCCCGATCGCCTTGGTGGGGGTTCGCGAGAAGTGTTGCACCACCCGGTTCACATGCGACCGCAGCGCGTGGGTGTCGAGCGTCAGTGAACCGCCATGACAATCGCGACAATGAAAGCTGCGATGGAAGGATTTTGCCCAGGCGGAATGCATGTCCCCCATTTCGTGACAGGAGGCGCAGGTGCGCTCCGGGTTTCCGAAATGAAAATAGCTCATGCTCCCGATGGCGCTGGTCAGCAAAAATACACCCACGTAGCCCGTGAGCGCCCAGAACAGTTTTGGACGACGTAAAAAGCTCATTTGAATTTGCTCCCTTTCCAGCCGGTTTTAATGTGGTTGGAGACCCAATAAGCCAGGGCCATGATAGTCAGGACGGGATTGAAGCCACCATTGGTGACGTTCAGGCTGCCGTCGGCGACAAACAGGTTGTCAATCTGGTGGACCTGGCCGAACCGGTTGGTGACGGACGTCTTGGGATCGTCCCCCATGCGGCAAGTGCCAGCCTGATGCTGGCCACCGCTGAGCGATAGGCCACCGAGCGTATTCCGCCAAATGCGCTTGGCCCCCAACTCCTTGACCACCAGCTCGGCTTTCTTGGACAGAAAGTCCCCCAGTTCAAGGTCGTAGGGATGCCGGGTGCCCGAGAGGCGGCAGACAGGAATACCCCATGCGTCCTTCACCGTCGGATCCACGCTGACGCGCGCCGAAAAGTTGGGAATTTCCTGGATCGGTCCGTGCAGACGCAACAGGTGCTTGTACTGTTGGCGCTGAAAATCTTTGTGCGCCTTGCCCCAGCGCGGTTCGCCGGGTGGCCGGACATTGCAAAACAGGTAGGGAAGCGGAATGAATTCGTTCGCCACCATCCCGCCACCGACGAGCCCGGCATTCCCATGGTTAAAATCGCTGAAGGCCACCGTGGCGCCGGGTCCGGCCTCCTCGTAAACTTCCTGCTCCATGAGCCCGCAGGCACCAACGTAGCCGTGGCCTTGAAGGTTGCGCCCCACCCAGTCGTTGTTGTTGCCAGCCCCGTTGGGAAAGAGCTTGGACTTGGAATTCAGCAGCAGGCGGGCGGTTTCGGTGGCCGAGGCCGAGACGACGACCAGATCGGCAGGTTGTTCCTGGCCGTGGTTGTTGGCGTCGAAGTAGCGAACCCCCTGCGCGCGCCCGCGTTCATCCACGATAATTTCCGCCGCCACACAACCGGTGCGCACCTCGCAGTTTCCAGTCGCCAGGGCGACGGGCAGAACGGTGTTCTGCGAACCGGCCTTGGCATTGATGGGGCAGGCAAACCCGACGCAGGAACGCATGTGAATACACGCTGGCCGGCCATTGTACGGCACGGAATTGCGCAGCATGGGAATGGGAAAGGGATGAAAGCCCAGGCGCTTGGCCGCGTCCACGACCATCAGCCCTTGTTTATTATAAGGGAAGGCCGGCATGGGGAACGGTTTCTTGCGCGGGCCGCAGAATGGATTGGTGCTGTAATCACCGGACACGCCGATCTCATACTCGGCCTTTTCGTAGAAGGGTTCCAACTCATCATAGCTGATCGGCCAATCGGCCAGGGTGGAATCCTTTACCTCGCCATACGTGGAACGCATGCGGAAATCCTGCGGCATGAACCGCCAAGCCATGGCGCCGTAACTCACCGTGCCGCCGCCAACGCAGCCGGCGTTGTTGCAGTAACCGCCTTCGCTGGGGAGAACCACCCGCGTGCTGCCGTTGGAATTGACGACCACCCGCCGGTGCCGGAGATCATCAGGGCCAAACGGGTTGCCGAGGGCCGGGGTGCGCTGGGAATTCAGTTCATCGTCATTATGCTCGTCGTAGCGCGGCCACTCACCGCGCTCCAGGAGGACGACACGGAGACCCGCCTGGGCCAATTCCTTGGCCACAATTCCACCGCCAGCGCCGGCGCCAACAATGACTGCATTAACTTTTGGAAGAGCCATAGGTGCAGGTAAGTAAAGATTTACGACGGGCGGCCAGGAGTGTAACGGTTCTGGCCGATGAGGTTGGGATACGCCAGGCCGAGCATGCGGTAACTGGCATAATCACGGTTGCCACCATGCCGGGGGCTGCCATAGAAGCCCTGCCGGGTATGGTCGAGGACCAGACCGAAGAACGCCGATGGCGAACGATCTCCCCAGAGTTCCTTCGGCGCCTTGCCCGTCTCAAGTAGCCGCAAGGCGTCCGTCTGTTGCGCAAAGGGGAGTTGTTCAAAGGGGGTTTTATACACTTGCAGACAGGTCTGGCGAAAGGCTTCCAGCCCCAGACGGTAGCTCTGCTGGTGCCGGGCGAGCACCCCGGAAATCTGGCGGTCAATATAGTAAATCACCCCCGCGTCCGTCGCGCCGGGCGTGTCATCGCGCGGGATGATCTGTTCGCAGATCGCGATCAACAACTTGGCCTCGGCTTCGGAAAAAAATCGGTAAGGGGCCGGGGCCGTGCGGATGAAATGGGTGATGCCGGCAGAGCCACCGACGCCAACGGCGGCCCCGAGGGTGCCCACCGCTGCCAGTTTCAACACCGTGCGTCGCGACACGCCGTCCGGCTCAACTGCGGCGGCCGTTTGTGAAGGAGTTGGTTTCATGGGGTCGGCTGCTGGCTGGTACTGGGCAATGGCCTGAAAACAGGCAGGCTGGCAACCGGGTTGCCAGGGCCACCAGTGTTATGGGCAATAATCACGAGCCTATTAATAACGATAATGTTGGCAGGGAGCAAGTCGCAAATACGGTTTGAAGGCGGCTTGACACGCCGTTAGATTGCATCACCCTCTCACCATGCGAATCACCAGAACACAATTGTTTGAACAACGTTATTGGACTGGAAATTCACGATGGTCCGCCCTGGCGCTGGGGCCCGGGCAAAATGACGCACTGGAAAAACATTTACCTCAAGGCGCTGTAATCCGCCTTAAATTCGGGGTCAGACTTAAGCCGAACTCTGAATACCGAGTTACGCCGGAAAAGTTCGGCAAAATGGGAAGCCGAACTGAAGCACATGCAACCTCACCTCACTGTGCTTCCTTTTCCTTTACCGGTTTGAATTCGAGGAAAACATCGGGAAACTTGTAGTACGGCCCTGCCTTCAGGCTCCGGAGAAACTGCAGAAGTTCATCGGTGTTGCCTGGGCTGCCGATCCAGAATTTCCTCCCGTAATCGGTTTCGAAGAGGAAAACGCAGGTGGCGTCCTGTATAAGCCTGGCTTTGCATGGCGGCATGGATTTGATTTGTTCCGCCGTTTCGTAGCTGGGCTCAGGGGGTGCCGCATTTGTCAGCACTTCCTTCTCGACGGTGATATTTTTCGGGATGGCGACTTGGTCCAGTTCGATGCGGCTATCGGTCCACAGGTGCACCTCCAAAAGGTAACCGGGATCGCTGGCGGCCTTCTGCATCTGCTCCACGGAATTGGTGCCTGATAGCGTACCCAACGTACGCCAGCTTTTGGGGCAACCATCCAACTTCCAATCGCACGGCTGGCCGGTTTTGTCCCACGGGGATTTCGCCTCTCCTCGTCCCGGATGGAGAATCAGGCAATGTTTTTCCACACCTTGAAGCTGCGAGTATTCCAGCAAAAAAGCGGACAGGTTCGTGGCGGTGCCGGCAAAGAAAAAGACATCCTCGGCGTTGACGAAGAAGCCATGCACACGGTTGGTGGCATTGACCAGTCTGTCCATGCCTTTGGGCCAGGCGTCGGAGCCATAAACCCGCTGGCCGGCGGGGTAATCGGCTCCCAAGCCAAAGGCATTCACGGTTGCCATGACACACACACCGACAACCAGCGTCATGGAAATCATCCGCTGTACAAATTTCTTCACCATATCCTATTAGACGTTAATCGGTGCTCGATGCCCCCGCCATGCTGGCAAGGGGAGCGAAGCAAGCCATACTTTTATGACACCCCACCGGACTTTTCCTTAGAACCTTTTCGGCTATGGCTTTTTTTCCGGAGTGTTCACCAGCTTGTAGCGCAGTTTCACACCGTAACCTTTCTGTCCATCGGTGTGGAAGCCGAGTTCACTTTCGACGATATCGAGCAGTTGCAGGATGCCGATCTCGCCGCGTGCGGTTTTGAAGTAGGCGGTCAGCGGCAAATCTTTTCGAGTCGGCTGCAGGATGCCGACAATCCAGGTCGTGTCCTTCAAGTTGTCAACGACGCCTGTTTCGGTTGATTCCAGCCATTTCGATGGATCGGTCTGCAGGAAGAGGCAGCCTTCGCCGGCAAATTGCAACCCATCTGCGAGTCCGAACGCCTTCGCATCTGCGCCACCCGCCGCATCAATGATCTTCTGATCTTCGGCTGCCTGTTCTTTCGTTGTGCCCGGCCCGTGCCCGTCAACGAAAAGCCTCCCGCTGCGAAATTGAAACGCATGTCCAAGGCACGGCGCACTGAACGGCACGACGCGCTCCACCACCGGGCCGAAGGATAGCTTGGCATCGGCTTTTGCGCTCGGTGCGGCGATGAATTTGGCCAGGGCTTCCGGCTCGCGAGCGATGGCGAGTGGCGGAAACAGCGCAAGCCTTTCGACCGAGCCGTCATCGCGAATCACGAAGACGCGGCCCTCGCGCAGATCGTATTGTTTGCCGTTGATGTGCAGATAATCCTGCATCACCGAATCGCGCTGATAGCCAAAGGTGCGACCGTTCTCCAATTGGATGTTGTGATCCTCTTTCCACGCCCGTGGATTGGTGGTGCTGGAATCCAAACCGCCACCGGAGTTGAGATGATTCCCCTGGTAGAATATCGCATAGTGAACGTCCACGCTGTCGTCGTGCAGCAGCACCGTCTGATCGTTGTGGCTGATATGACTGCCATTGGGTTGTATGCTTCGTTTGGCAGGTTCGCCGTTGCTGACTTCAAACGCGATGACGAGAAACTTCGCGGAGCCATCCTTGCGGGAGAACGGCAGGAAGAACGTTCGCGCCCGACCCGGTTGCGGCGCATTGCCCTCCCAGACGATCAACGCATTTTGATACGCGCAGTTGAGGGAGTGGGTGGGGTGAGATTCGGTTCGCAATTGGAGCACTCCGTTGCGTCTTTGAACCCCAAGAATTCCACTCCCACCACCGGTGCCGAAGAACTCGCCCAGGCGGCTGTAGCTCCACGAAACAGCCATGCCCGGCCATGGATAAAACCCGTAACGGTTATCCACCAGCAACCACGGTGGTTTGGAGCAGTCCAGCAGCAGTTTGCCGAGCACCTCCCCGTCAATCTCGGTCGTCTGCGAAACCATGTTCACCGGCGAGCCGATCTGCGCAGGCCGGTTCGGAATCTCCAGTTCGCGGTCCATCATTTGACCAGGCTTGCGCGTTGTCTCCGGTACCAGCGTGTCCACCGAGCTGGCCTCTGCCTCGAACACCCGATAGCGAACCTCGCCTTTCTCCTCGGCCGCATCCGGGAGGTAGTGCTGCCATGGCGCGAGCGTGGCAATGGTCAACCAGACGGCAGTTTGAATAGCCCCGAACCATAGCGCCCACTTTCCGCATGGCGACTGGCGCACCGGGATGGCCATCCCCACCGCCGCAAGGGCTGTGACGAGGATGGACCAGACCAACCACACAGGCGGATGCGGCAGCATGAGCCATGTTGCGGCCGCAAAGATTCCGCTCCCCCACGCAGTGCAGCAAGCAGCGGTCGCCAGCGGTGTATTCGGCACGACTGCGGGTGGAGAAACCTCCGGCGCTGCGGACGGAGCGCTGCCGACCGGCTTGTTCGCCGCGCGCCAAGCCCAGCGGATGATGAGGTAGTCCACGACCAGCGCCGTGACTACGGTCGCCACGGTTGCCCATTCGCGGACGAGAGCCGGGGCGATGTCGGGCTGATAGATTTCCAGATAACGACTCATGTCGAGCGACGACCCCATCAGCATCTTGATAACGATGGTCCAGAGCCACAACAGGACCGCATCCAGCGCCAGCAGCGGGAACAGCAGTCCGTCGAAAACGGCCAGCCCCAGCCCGTAAAGCTGTCCTGCCGATCGGCGGATTTGTGCGACGGCGATCCACCCGAGAATCGTCGTGCCCAGAAAGCCTGATAATCCCAACAAATCCTGCTGCAATAAATGCATCGTCCACCAGACCGGCGAAGCTGTCAGCGAAGCGAGTGAAACGAATTTCGCCATGAGCATTTGGGTGACAAACAGACAAGGAAACGCCGCCCATACCGCCCCTACGATGGCGGTGCGCGAGAAGCGCGACGGTTGCGCCGGGCTGGCTCTTGGTCCGGCAGGTGGGGTTTTCCCGGCTTCCTTGTCGTCGAGAGACGGGAGCTGTTCAATCGGCCTTCTACAATCGCGGACAATGCTCGTGACCAGCATTCCGAGGACAAATACATTAATCCATACCACCCAGCCGGAGATGTGCTCCCCCGAGAAAGCCGCCCCGCCGAAAAACACCGCCATCACTCCCATGAACAGGATTCCGTTCGAGGCCGCACCGGCCCAATGAATGACACGTCGCCCGTTGCGGACGCCGACTATTGGCGAAAAAAGCAGCAACTTCGATATCAGGTCCGATTGCTCTCGGACGGGCGCGCCGCCCGTCGTGGCCGGGGTTTCGGGAGAACTTGCCAGCGGCAGCGTTGAGGCAATCGTCTCCACCATCGTCTTCACGTCGCTGACATGCTGGTAACGCAGTCCCGGTTGTTGCTCCAACGCGCGCAACACGACGGCATCGAGGCGCACGTCTATCTGCACTTTGTGCGACGGCGCTTCGAGCGGTCTGCCCGGCAGTTCGCCCGTGAGCATCTGGTAGAACACCACGCCCAGCGCGTAAATATCCGCGCGATGATCCACTTCCCCTGGAGCAGCGATCTGCTCAGGGGACATATACTGGGGTGTGCCCATGACCGCATTGCTGATTGCAGATTGCGGATTGCGGATTGAAGCAGCGTCGGCCGTCGGCTCGTCAGCATCTTTTTGGCCGATCAACTTTGCCAGGCCAAAATCCGCGACCTTTACCCGGCCCCGACGGTCAATGAGGATGTTCTCGGGCTTGATGTCTCGATGGACGATGCCCTGGTCGTGGGCAAATTGGAGGGCATCGCAAATCTGTGGCACAATGGCCAGGGCTTCGCGGGCGGAAACCCGGCCCGTTTGCATCAATTGGCGAAGGTTTACACCGTCCACGAATTCCATCAGGAAATAGAACTGACCATTGGTCTCGCCAAATTCGTAGAGGGTGACAATACCGGGGTGGTTGAGTTGCGCCAGGGCCTGGGCTTCGCGGGCGAAGCGTTCCGCAAATGAAGCATCATCGGCAACGCCGAGGGGAAGAATTTTGAGCGCGACAATGCGATTGAGCTTCTTTTGCCGGGCTTTATAGACGGCCCCCATGCCGCCCTTGCCGATGAGTTCGAGAACTTCGAGTTGCGGAAAGCGGGGCGCGAGGGTCTCAACGGAAGGCGGCACGAATGCGGGCCGGGCAGCGCCGATTTCCGTGTCCGGCCCAATATCCGCGTTTGATCCGAGGCCGACTTTGATGAGGCATTCGGGGCACAACCCGCCCGGCGCGTTGGCCGGAAGCGCTTTGCCGCACGTTGAACATTTAGGTTGGGTGTCCATATTACTGTTTTCACCCGTACCTTAGCCAACGGCGGACAAATGTTACGCGGTTTATGGAAAATATTTTCATCATGGGCGGGAGAGGACGCGGAACAGGTGGCGCAGCTCGCTATCCACGTCGGCTGGCGAGGCGACGGTCTGGGCAACTTCCGCCTTGAGGCGCTTCCGGTAGCGCTCGCGCAATCGGTGCACGGCGACTCGGATGGCTCCTTCGGACATGCCCAGGGTGGCGGCCAGGGCGGCGTAGGGCTGGCTTTCGCGGCTGCCGGTCAGGGCCGGCTTAAGGGCCTCAAATAGCTGGCCGTTGCCTTCCTGTTCGTACTCGGCAGCCAACTCGCGAAGCACGGTATCCAGCAGGGTCAAAGCCCATTGTTTTTCAAAGGCCTGGTCGGGGGAATGAGTGTCGGCTGGCTCATGCGTGTAGCGGGTTTCGGCGGTGTCCAGCGGCAGTTGGAAGTGCGGCCGGTTGCCGACCCGCTTCTGCGCGTTTGCCTTGCGCCATTCCGCAACGAGAACGCGTTTGAGCATCAATAGCATGAAAGAGCGGAAGCGGCCCAGTGATTGATCGGCATCGGCAATCCAGTTCTTTTCCAGGAGGCGGGCGAAGAACTCCTGGGTGAAGTCCTGGGCATCGTGCGTGGAATGCCCCTGGCGGCGGACGAAGTGGTAAATCGGATACCAATACAGGCGGCAGAGGTGCTCCAAGGCGGCGCGGGAGCGGGTGGTGTCGTTGTGGGACGCCGCCAGCACGACCGACCAGTGGGTGGTCACAAAAACCGGGGCCGGGCGAACCTCGCCCGGAATGGCGTCGCTTGCAGACATCAATGGGATATTAGCGAATGGACGCGGGTTGTTACAGGAAATTGAGCGATGCTTTGTGTTCCGTTGAATCAGTGGCGGGCCTGGCACCCGCAGCGGCCAGCTCGAAGCCTGGCCCTTGCCGCGCCAGTGAGCGGTTTAGTGCCGCGAATGGCGTAACCTCTCCGCCACCCGGTCGCGTGTATCGGCGGTGTCCAGGGGCAGTTGGAAATGGGGAAGGTCGCCGGCACGCTGCGGCGCGTTTGCCGGGTGCCATTCCGCAAGCAGGAAGGGTTTGAACCCAACTGCCGGATGCGCGGCAGCGATGCTCCCTACAGGCACATGTGGCTCACCGGGTCGCTCCAATCGCTGTAGCCGGTCGAGCCGCCCACGGCGCGCACTTGCAGGCTGTACGTGCCGCCGGGGGTCAGTTGGCTGACGATCATGGCGCGCGAGTTGGTGAACATGCCGGCGGGTTGCCACGGCCCCAAGGTGCCACCCGTGCCGACCACGGCATAACGCACCTCGTAGCATTTGGCGTTGGCGATGGCTTTGATCTTCACGATCAGTTGGCCGGTGCCGCCGTTGTCCACGCGCACTTGGGTGGGTTTGGATAGGGGCGTCGAGGGATGGTGTCCGCTCACCGCTTCAAAGCCGCTGCTGAGCAGGGTGGCCAGGTCGTCGTTGTGATGTTCTTGCACGTGTCCAGCGTTTTTGCGCAACAAGGCCACCAGGTCGTCGCGTTTGTTGTTTTTATCGGCGGTGGCCTCTTTGCCGCCGACGGCCTGCGCGGCCAGGGCGTTGATGAAAGCGGTCAAAGCCGCTGTGAAGTCCACCAGGGTCACCGGCGGGTTGGGGAACGCCGCGTTCCCATAGAACTGGGCTTTGACGCGCTCGGCCAATTCCGTCAGGCTCTGGTCCGGCGCGTTGGTGAAGCCCAGCATTACACGTAGATGAGGCATTTTGGGTTTCCTTTGGGTTTCGGGCACGTTCCCGTCCCACACGAGGGCCGGGTCATTCCAGCAAAACGGCCTGCCATCCGGGTAATGGCCGTTCCAGGTAATGGGGGTAGGTGCCATAGTATTTGGTTAACTTTTGACTTTAACGTTGAAGCGTGGGAAGGAGTGGAAATCGCGTCAAACCGGCCTAACTGACTCAAAAACAAGACCTTCTGCGTTCGGCAGGCGACTCTTTCCGGTTCGGACAGACTTTTGTCCGTCACGGAAACAGTTCTGTCCGTTACGGAAAGGCTTTTATCCGTCGTGGAGAGAGTCTTGTCCGCGACGCAAAGACTTTTGTTTGTAACGCCGAGAGTTCTCTCCGTCGCGCCGAGACTTTTGTCCGTAGTGGAAAGAGTTCTCTCCGGCGCGGACAGGCTTCTCCCCGTCATCCAGAGAGTTTTGTCCATCATGGACAGACTTCTCTCCGCCGTGGAAAGACTCGTTTCCGTAACGCCGAGAGTTCTGTCCGCCACGGAAAGACTTTGGTCCGCCACCGACAAAGTCTGCTCGCCAGCAGAGCGACGTTGCTCGCGGGCGGGGCAGGTTGCCGCATCACGGGAAAAGGCCGTTTCCGCGGCCCCAAGGCTGGCCGAAGAAAGACACCGCAGGTTTTCCGTGCTGGCGGAGCGTGTTTGCATGTCGGCGGGCAGTACACCAAGTTCCGCGCCCGCGCGCCATGCAACTATAGTTGCGCCCGGCACTCGGCCTCCAACACCAACCGGCTCAGCCGCATGTCCAACGCCCGGCTGATCCGCGCCGCCGTATCAATCGTTGGAATCCGCTGCCCCGATTCCACGAAGCTCAACATCTGCCGCGAAAGCCGCGTCCGCTCCGCGAGTTGGTTCAGCGACAGCCCCGCCCGCTCGCGCCGCTGCCGGATGACCGCCGCCAAAGCGTCGCACACCGGTTCGAGCGACGTGCGCGGCAACGGTTGTGGATGCGGCGCGGGCATGGAAATTCTTAGAAGCGGACGTTCTTGCCGCAAAATGAGGTATGCCAAACAGTGTTCGAGTTTTTCAGAAACCAGATTTCGCGCGTGCCGTGTTTGTCGGGATAGTTCCAGATTTCGATCTTCACGCCTTTGGGCAGCCTATCTTCATCTGCAAAATGAGTCCCAAAATATGGCTCGCCGCTGTCGAACCAATTGGTCCTGCTCGCTGCGTCGAGTTTGGCGACGACTTGTTCGCGGGTCATGCCGATTTTCACGCGACGGTCGTTATCAACAGAGACATTGTTTTCCGGCGAGAACTGCTGGGAAATCTTCCCGCAGCCGGCAACAAACAGCAGCGTAGCAAACAACGCCGATACGTATTGATTGGTGAACCTCATTTTGCTTGCCCTGCGGGAGTGCTACCACCCGGTGATGCGGGTTTGGGCCACTGGTCTGGGGTCAATACTTTCCGGTTGCTGATGCCGATGGCGAAGCCGACCGCGCGCTTGTAGTCCAAGGATGTCCCGAAATCCAACGTGATGGTTTCTGCGCGGACCAGTAAATTTCCGAGCCAAACCCGCTGCACTTTGCACTGCGTGCGTGCCGTCCCCAGCAATTGTCCCGCCGCGTCGAAGACGGCGCAACTGATGTCGTAGTCAACATCGTCGAAACAGGCGACTCCGGCTTTGATTTCGGCCTTGAGGCAGTCGTTCGTGTCCAGATCAAACTCGGTCGAGCCAAGACTCACCAAGTGAAATGTGTGGCCTCTCCACGTTACGCCATCTGACTGCACGGATAGCGGGATTGATGTTCCCAACTTCAAGGGAACAATGTTCTGGACCGCAACCGACGGGAGCTTCGTCTGTTCCGGCTCGTTGGCGGCCATGCTAAGCAGGCTGGTGATAGTCAGCGCGCTCAGGATAGATGTTAAGAGATGTTTTGTTTTCATTTCGTTTCTCCTGTGAGGACGTTACGGCTGGCCACTTTCAGGCGACTTCCCGTTGGCATTCAATGCCTGCGCAATCGCCCCGGCCTCGGCGGAGGTGAAGTTGCCAGTGATTTGGGCGCGACCACCGGTAATGGTGTCGCGAATCGTCGCCGCGGAGAGCACCTTGCCGTCGAAAACGATGGCGAGCCGTCTGTTGATGCTCGCGCCGGTGATGTCGGCAAACCGTTTTCCACCGTCGGTGGTGAACTTCACCTCAATAACCGGGCCTTGGGCGGTGTTGGTCACGGCGGCACTGGCGACGGCGGATTCGTCGAGCAGCACGTCATGGCGCAGTCGGAATTGCTCTTTACCATCGCGGCTGAAGATTGCGTCCGCGCTTTCTTTGGCGTCGGCAACCAGCCGGAATTGCAGCCGTGGACTTGGACGCAGTCCGATGCGATGCACCGCATCCTCCCACACGACCAGCGGGCTGCCGGTATAGGTGATTTCTTTGACGACCGTCTTGGCCGTTGGCGTGTCATGTGGGTAAATCCGGGTAAAGCGATAAACATCGCCTTGCTCGGTCGTTCGCAGCCACGACCAACTCACATCGGAGACAGCGCCAGGATGACCGCACGTAACTTTGCCAGTCGGTCCGGCGTCACCAACCAGCCCATCGTTCGGGCCGGAGCCTGTGAAGTTGATGAAGCTCATCACGGCCGAAAACTGGCGCGGATCGGATTGACTTGCGCTTGGCACTGCTGGTGACGGGTTGGCGTTCTCGTCGGTGCCTTGCGGCAACGGCTTGATGCCTTCGATCTCGCCGTCAGGGAGAAACGAAATGCGGATGCCACAACGGATGTGCGCAAACTCGCACGGCACAGTGACGCACCGCGTGTTTCCGAGCCCCGGCTCGGCTAACGGCGTCCCGTCAACACGTACGAAGTTGTTCTGCCCGTCCGTCAGGGACTGCCACCATTGCCGCACCTGCTCTTCGGGCCAGCGATTGCGCAACGACGGCGCTAACCGCGCCATCACGTCGGCAGTATTGCCGTCCGCGAAATCCTGAATCGTTGCCAGCGCGCGCTTCACCAACTCGCGTTCCGGCATGTTCGGAGTGGTCGCTGTAATCTGACCGGTCAGTTTGTAGCGAATCTTCAGTGTCTGCGGCGGGACGCCAATGCCCGACCATTGCAGGATGCTCAGCGCGCCCTTGCGTGTGCGGAAGGCGAGCATGTTGCGGTACGGTTGGTCATATCCAAATGCGCAGCCCACGCTGGTCACGTAGCGTCCGTCCTTCTCCATCGGCGCGTCCAGCGACGCGGCGGCCTCCGCCGGCGTGATCGTGCCGAACTGCTCGGGCTGGGAGAAATCCCGGATGCTCCGGGTCCTGTTCCCGAGCGAGTTGAAACACCAGATGCCGTTCGTCTGAAACCGGAACACGAAATCCACCTGGTTTTCGGCCACCCACTGCCTGAGCCGGTCGGTGATCTCAACGTGGCTGTGCTCCGTTCCCGTGGGCACGCCGTCTTCCTTGGCAATCCAGGCGCAGCCGTGTGGCGTCACCGGAAACGGCGGCTTCAACGGCACCTGCCGTTCGACACTGAAGAAGACAAGCCCATGCTCGTCGGCGTCGCGCGGGCCTAGTTCTCGTTCGCTGGCTGGACCGAACGATGTCGCGCTGCCGTCGGTGATGGCATGGGTCGCGTGCGGAAGCCAACTGTGCGTTGTTTCGGCCATTTGTCGGCCAGCCCGCGCTGCCGCCATGTAGCCCGACCATAGAACGGCAAGGACCAGGAGCAGCCAGAGAACGAACGTGGCTAGAACCACCCGAGCGACACGGCCCTTTCTCAGGCACATTACGGCGCCGCCGATGCTGAAGAGTCCTAGGCTGATCGCCAGGGCCACCACCTTGTCCGGGCGAAACAGGTTCTCGCTCAGGGGCGCTGCAAAGAGAATCGCTGCAATGTCGTGCGAGAGTAATGTCCAGGCGACGGCGAGTAGCAGAATGATCCCACCCGCCACATGTCTGACACCGGCCAGCCCGCGCCCATTATTTCCGGATCTTTCGCCAGGTTCGCCCGGTTTTTTGCCTTTTTCCAATGATTGGAAACTTGCGCCACCGTCTTTTCCAATGATTGGAACTTGCGGCGCATCCAAGTCCACCAGCCGGTCCAACGGTGTTCTCCGCGCCCCAATCAAAATAATACCGGTGGTCATGAGCGCATACATCGCGCCCATGACCAAGGCTCGCATGTCCATCGGAGCGCCAATCATCCGGCAGAGCAGCGCGCCTCCAGTAACAATGATGGCAAAGACGAGCAGAAACACGCGCGCGACACCGGACCAGTTGATGACCGCCTTGCCGCCGCGCCGGCCGACGACCATGTTGCGCAACCGCACATGCAGCGATTTGATTACTGACTTCTGACTGCTGTCTTCTGTCTTCACTCCGGCCGGCGTGCTCACAATCGTCTCAACCTGCGTTCGCATCTCGCCAGCGGTCTGGTAGCGCAGTTCGGGTTTGCTCTCAAGCGCGCGCAGGACGATTTCATCCAGCCGCACATCAATGACGACCCTTTTCGACGGCGCTTCGAGCGGTTTGCCGGGCAGTTCACCGGTGAGCAGTTCGTAGAGCACCACGCCCAGCGAATAGATGTCGGCGCGATGATCGGTGCGGTGACGGTCCTTTTGCTCGGGCGCCATGTATTGTGGCGTGCCGGCGGGTTGGCTGTCCACGAAGCTGGCATCCGGGCTTTCCGCGTTCAGCATCTTGGCGACGCCGAAGTCGGCAATCATCACGCGACCGGTCTTGTCCAGCAGCAGGTTCTCCGGCTTGATGTCGCGGTGAACGATGCCGTGCTCGTGGGCGTATTGGAGCGCCTCGCAGACGGGTGGCACGATAGCTAGGGCCTGCTCCGGCGTGAACCGGCCCGCCTTCATCGCCTGCCGCAGGTTGACGCCGTCCACGAACTCCATGAGCAGGTAGTAGAACCCGCCGGCCTGGCCGAAATCGTAGATGGTGACAATGTTGGGGTGATTCAGCGCGGCGAGCGCCTGGGCTTCTCGGGTGAACCGTTCGGCGAACTGGGGGTCGCCCACACGCTCAGGGGCGAGGAGCTTGAGCGCAACGAGACGGTTGAGACTTTTCTGCCGCGCCTTATAGACTACCCCCATGCCGCCGCGCCCCAGGCATTCGAGAATATCAAGCTGGGGGAAGTGCGGGGCGAGTTCGGTCAGCGCGAGCGTCTGTTGTGGCGAAGAGGAATCGGAGTTCGTCTGGGTCGGCACCATCGCCTCCGCCATCAGACAACGGGGGCACAAACCATCGGTCATGGCGGCCGGCAGGGCCACGCCACACTTGGGGCAGGAGTTTAATGACTTTGTTGACTCGTTCATACCGGTGTCTTGACGCGCTAGGGTGGTTTGGTTACCAGGATTTTTCCATTAATTCCCCAAGGCGGCGAACAAGGCGCGCATCTCGGCCTCGACCAGGCCGGGATCAGCAAGCGTACCAGCAACTTCCGCCTTCAGCAACTGGCGGAAGCGCCGTTTCAACCGATGGACCGCGACTTTCAGCGCGTTCGCGTTCATGCCGCAACGCGCGGCCAACACGGTCTGGTCGCCGTGTGCCGCCTCGCCGGTGAGCCACGGTTTGATTTGCTCAAAAAAATCCGCGCGCCCTTCAGCGCCACATTCGCGCCGGAGCGCCTCCAGTGTGCGCGCCAACACAGTGAGCGCCCACTGCCGGTCGAAGGCCGCATCGGGTGACAGCGTACCGGTATCCGGTATCGCCCTGGCTTCACCGGTATCGGTATCATGTAGGGAAACCTTTTCCACGCCGCCACCGCGTTTGAGTCGGCGCATCGCCTCGCGGTGATGCGCCAGAAAGTGTTTTACCGCCCCCAGCAGATAAGAACGAAACCGGCCGTGCTCCTGCCCAGCATGGGCGATGGTTCTGCCCGCCAGCATGGAGGCGAAAAAATCATGGGTCAGGTCGCGCGCGGCATCCACGTCGCGCAATTCGCAGCGGAGAAAGGCGGCCACGGGGTCGTAGTAGGCCGCGCACAATTCCGCCAACGCGCGGTGACCTTCGGGCGAGTCGGCCTTCGCCCGGCTGACCTGTGTCCACCGCGTGGTGCGAAAAATCTCGCCGGCGGCCTCCGGCCGAGCTGGAGACGACGGCGTCAGTGGTGTTGTGTCAGTGTTCATCGGAACCCGGGCATATCATATCACGGGTACCTGACGTGTGGGAGAGGAAAGGTTACCAATTATGACACTGGAGCTGGAGAATGTTTGCATCTCATCGCCTTCCTTATGCGCGAGTGATCGCGTCCGCGAGGCCGGCCGGAAAGAAGGAGATGAGAAATGCGACAATCAACCACCACCGCGTCGCACACCGGTTCGAGCGAAATGCGCGGCAAGGGCGGATGCCAGCGACCAAGGTTTAATGCACTCGGTGGTTGCTGGTTGTTGCTTCCTGACCGCTGGGCCTTCGATCGGGCAACCATCTCGATGAGCGTTGACAGGCCGATCAGACCAAAGATCCCGGAGAAACCAAAACAACCTTTCCATCCCGGCAGCGGCATGAAGCCGAGGAAGCAAAGAAATCCAAGCGCGGAGAGGTTGGCCAGCTTGTATGCCAGAGGAGACGTGAAAGTGATGCCCTGCAAGTAGCCAATAAAGTGGCCCCAACCCATCGTCGGGGCTTGCCATGTCTGGCTCGCCACAGGTGCGGTGCCTTTGTTCACCGGATTCTCCAGCTCCGGCAATTCGTTTAATGGGCGCGAGAATCCTCGCAACACGCGAACGGCAAGCACTGCGGAGAGAAAGAGCAACCCAAAAACCAACCACGCAACACCAAACCATGCAATCCACCCGCTTTCGTGCGACTTGATTCCGCCAAGAATGAAAATGGCGGCAGTCGGAATTAGAAGCAGCAGTCCACGGATTCCGCGCATGGCTACGGCGGGCCAGTTGATGACTCGCCGTCCCTCGCGACGACCGACCATCGGCGGCCAGAAGCGGAGCCTCAAATACTGCCAAGTGCCCGGTGGCTCCGCTGGGCGCGTGGAGGTTGGTGTCCCGCCTTTAGGCGGATTCTGCTCCGCACTGGCGGCAGCCGGGACACCAACTGGCGGCGGCGTGCTCGCAATCGTCTCGACCTGCGTCCGCATCTCTCCGGAGGTCTGGTAGCGCAGTTCGGGTTTGTTCTCTAGCGCGCGCAGGACGATTTCATCCAGCCGCACATCAATGACGACCCTTTTCGACGGCGCTTCGAGCGGTCTCCCGGGCAGTTCGCCAGTGAGGAGTTCGTAAAGGACCACGCCCAGCGAATAGATGTCGGCGCGATGATCGGTGCGGTGGCGGCCCTTTTGCTCGGGTGCCATGTATTGCGGCGTGCCGGCGGGCTGGCTGGCGTCGGTCGCAGTGGCTTGGGCATCCTGCCCATGAGTTGCGGCGGCTTCACGGGATTGGCCAAAAAGATTTTCTGTGAGAACTTGGGTTTTTCGGCAAATATGTAAAGGATGGACAATGGATTGAATAACGACACGGTTATCACAGCGTGATGTGCCGGGAAAAGCTCGGAGTTCCACCCAGCGAGTACCGGGCGCGCTACGGATCATGCGGTGCGTTTTATCACGGGTTAATTTAAAAATGCTGAATCAGGGCGAAGGGATTCACGCACCTTGGCGTCGAGCGATGAGCAGATCACGGATGGCTTTCGGATCGGGCAGCCCGCACAAGGTTTCGGCGGCCTCGACGGTGGCGGCAGTGGAGATGGTAAGGTTACCAATGCCGACCATGCGTCCCCAAAGACCTTGGTCCACATCAATGGAGCGAAGGTCGTGAATGAAAAACTCACGGTAACACTTCGTGACGAGGCCGCGCTCGATGGCAACGCGGTCCTCATACACACGCAGCACGATTGATTTCCGCTTCAACCACGCGATGAGCAGCGGAATCAGCAGCCACGCGAAGAGGAGATACCAGATGTACCCCCACCAAGACGGACGAATCTCCAGCAGGAGGTTGTTGGCGGGCGCGGCCTGTTTTGCGCCGACCGGGTAGCCACACGCCGGACAGGCAGTCGCCTCGGTGGAAACCTGGCCACCGCATTCTGGACATTTGATTAGAGCCATAGTAGCGGGCAGGCTATCATTCCTGCTTGCGAACAGCAACGCCGTTCGGGATGGTATTTGAAGTGGGCGGCAGCAAGCACATTGAATCATTAGGGATTATATGGAAGGGGAAGCACCGGTAGTTTCGTCCCCCACCGCATAAACCCCCTCATCCCATCCTTCTCCCCCACGGTAGAGCAGGCACCCGCTCCCAGCGATTTGATCGCGCCAGTACGGTTTGTACCACACGATATAGGCTGCACCCCGATGCAGTGTTTACCCGTGAATCCGGGATTGATCGCCGGTTGTCATGCTGGTAAATTTTCCCAGCATGATTATGAAAAACAAACTTGGCCTGGCGCTGTGCCTGACGTTGTTGTTGTTGGCGGTTCGGGCGCAAACGGCGGAGGTTCAGACGCAGGAACGGCTGTCGCTGGATCCCGGCTGGCGGTTCAATTTGGGGGACATCCCGTTTCCGGTGATCCAGGGGCACGATGCGACGTATAACAATGCCAAGGCCGGCAAGGCGTGGGGCGCGGCGGCCCCGGAGTTCGATGACTCCAAATGGCGTTCGGTCAATCTGCCGCACGATTGGGTCGTGGAAGGGCCGTTTGATCCGAAAGAAAATGTGTCGCAAGGCTATCGCCCGCGCGGCATCGCCTGGTACCGTCGGCATTTCAAACTTCCCGCTAGCGACCATGGCCGACACATCGAGCTGCAATTTGACGGCGTGGCGACGCATTGTACAGTGTGGGTCAACGGCATTCTCGCGCACCGCAACTGGTGTGGCTACACGTCGTTCGCCATAGACATCACGCCGTTTGCGAAGTATGGCGATGCGGTGAATTCCGTCGCGGTGCGGGTGGATGCCAATGTGATGGAAGGCTGGTGGTACGAGGGCGGTGGCATCTACCGGCACACGTGGATCGCGAAACGCGATCCCGTTCACATTGCCACCGACGGCGTGTTTGCCAATCCTGTCAAACAGGCCGATGGCACCTGGCTGGTGCCGGTGGAGGCCACGTTGAACAGTTCCGCCCGTGCATCCGTAGCGGCAGAAGTCGAGGCCACACTGATGGACCCCGATGGAACACAGGTTGCCCAGGCGGTCGCGCGTGTCAACGTTGCGCCCTTTGAAGACACGGTTGCCAAACTCCCCATCAAGCTCGCCGCGCCCCGCCTCTGGTCCGTGGAAAAACCGGTGCTTTATTCCCTGCGTACCGTGGTGAAGCAGGACGGCAAATCCGGCGATACCGTAACCACGCGCTGTGGTTTCCGCACCATCCGGTTTGACGCGGACAAGGGATTTTTCCTCAATGACCAACCCGTGAAGCTCAAAGGGGTTTGTAACCACCAGGACCACGCTGGAGTGGGCGTTGCCATCCCGGATTCGCTCTGGGAATTCCGGCTGCGCAAACTCAAGGAGATGGGCGTGAATGCCTATCGTTGCTCGCACAATCCGCCCTCGGTGGAGTTTCTGGATTTGTGCGATCAGCTTGGCCTGCTGGTCATGGACGAGAACCGGAACTTCAATTCCACGCCGGAATATTTGCGCCAGCTCGAATGGATGGTGCGCCGGGATCGAAATCATCCCAGCATTATTCTCTGGTCGGTGTTCAATGAGGAACCGATGCAGGGTACGGAAAGCGGCTATGAAATGGTGCGCCGCATGAGCGCGGCGGTTAAGCGCCTTGACACCTCGCGCCCGGTGACCGCAGCGATGAATGGCGGGCAATTTACCCGGTTGAACGTGGCACATGCGGTGGATGTGGTGGGATTTAATTACAGCGCGGAGACGTACGACCGGTTCCACGAGGCCAACAAAACCCTGCCCATGACGAGTTCCGAGGATACCTCGGCCTTCATGACCCGAGGCGAATATAACACGGATAAACAACGCAATATCATGGGCTCGTATGACGACCAGCGCGCGCCGTGGGGCGCGACGCACCGCGCCGCGTGGAAGGCCATTGGCGAGCGGCCGTTTGTCGCGGGCGGGTTTATCTGGACTGGTTTTGATTACCATGGCGAACCCACGCCAAACCAATGGCCGAGTGCGTCGTCGGTGTTCGGGTGCCTGGATTTGTGCGGTTTTCCGAAGGCTGCGTTTTACATGCACCAGGCGCATTGGCTTGAAAGTAAGCCGGTGCTTCAAATCGTTCCGCATTGGAATTGGCCCGGGCAGGAAGGCAAGCCAGTCAAAGTGATGGCCATCGCCAACGCGCAAACCGTGGCACTCTCGCTCAATGGTCAGGCACTGGGAGAAAAAGCGGTGGATAAATATGATTTTGTGACGTGGGAAGTCCCCTATGCGCCGGGTCGTCTGGAGGCTATCGGCAAAAAAGACGGCAAGGAAGTATCACGCTGCGTGGTGGAGACCACTGGTGAACCGGTGGCGCTTCAACTATTGCCTGATCGATCGAGCCTTGCCGGGGATGGATGGGACGCCCAGCCGGTGACCGTGCAGGCGGTGGACGCGCAAGGGCGGTTGGTGCCGACGGCGAACCTGATGGTGGAGTTCGAATTGTCTGGTCCGGGCGCGATCATCGGCTTGGGCAACGGCGATCCAAACTCGCATGAAGCGGAGAAAGGCAATCGCCGCAGTTTGTTCAACGGGCTGGCGCAGGTCATTATGCAATCGCAACCCGGCGGTTCCGGTACGCTGACCTTGGTGGCGAAGTCATCCGGCCTGAAATCCGCTGAGGTTGGGATCAAGGTGGAATCCGTTCCCGCGCGGCCGGCGGTTGGCATTGCACAAACCGCGTTCGAACTCCAGAATTGGCGGCTCTCGCCTGCCAGCGCCACGCCGCCTGATCCGAACCAGCGGCTCGCTGACAACGATATGAATAGCTGGGCTCCGGTTGAGGCCGGCAAGCTGCAGAGTCTGGCGGGCGGCAACTACGTCGTGTATCGCACCCAATTTGAACTGTCTCACGCCGTCAATGAGGTCGGCGGGAAAATTGCGTTTAAAAGTATCACCGGCAAGGCCGAAGTGTGGCTGGATGGAAAGTTACTGGGCAAAAAGGACAAGTTTTCAGCCGGCTCATTAACGTTGCCCCTGCCCACAGGCAAAGGCAACCGAACATTGAGTGTCCTGATCGAAACGGAGCCCGGAAAATCCGCCGGGTTCGGCAAGGCCGTGGCCATCGAACCCAAATGATCCATAGCGTGTAGGGGCAATTAGCAGCACCATGTAAACGGTATATGAGATCAAAACCAAATCGCTTACCCAGTCGCGCTCCGAGCGTGAGGCGATTCGGCTTCAAGGAGCTGCTGGTTCTGTTTTCTGCCTTGCCGTTGCTGGCCCAAGCTCAGGCACTCCCCGAGAATCTGGCACCCCAAGCGCTCATCACCGCCTCGGCTGAATACAGCGCACATTACCAGGCAAAGTTTGTTGCCGATGGCCGCATTCCCTTGCCCGGTTCCAAGGCAGATGTGGATCAGGCCTGGTGTGTGCCCGGAGCCGCTGCCAGAAACGGTGCGACCCTGACGTTTACCTGGACCAACCCCGTCCAGGTGGCCGAGGTGGTCTATTATGGCCGCACCGCCTGGATGGCGTCCGAGTGTTGGAAAGACTATCAATTATCCCTCGACGACCAGGCGCAACCAGCAGTTCAAGGGCAGTTCCAGATGGGTCATGGCCCTCAGCACATTCGCCTGGCCACACCGGCACAGGTCCGCAAACTGACGCTGACATTTCGCAACTGGCATGGCGGCCTGAATCCCGGGGCGTCGGAGATTCAAATATTTGCCCAAGTGGTGCCGGAAGGGGTGCTGCCAAAATTCGTGAAACTGGATGCGGAAAGCCAGCCGGAAACACCGGAGTCGGTCCTGGTGGATTCGCCTGAATTAAAAGATAAATTTTTGAGTGGTGGCCTGGGATTCCAAAAATTATTGGTCATCCAACGGCATGAACTCAATCCCACTCATGTCTATACGTATCATGTGGAGGGGTTCCAGCCAGGCGGCGGATTGTGGGTCTATGCCTTCGATGCGAAATCCGTCAAAGCCGGCAAGATATGGAAGCGGCTCGTGGATTCATCGGAAGGTCAAATCCTGGATTGTGACCTTTCGCCTGATGGCCGTGAAGTTGTGTTTAGCTGGCGGCAAAAGAAAAGCGAGGGGTACCACATCTTCCGCATGAATGTCGATGGCTCCAAATGCCGCCAACTGACGGATGGTCCGCATCATAATTACAACGCCTGCTGGCTGCCCGATGGTGGCATTGCGTTTCTTTCGACCCGCACCTCGCGGTTTGCCTACTGTTGGATTTCCCCGGTGGGGGTGTTGCACCGCATGGAACGGGACGGTTCCCGCGTGCAGCAACTGTCTGCCAACATTGTGAACGACTTTACCCCGAGTGTCATGGAGGATGGCCGGCTGATTTATTCCCGGTGGGAATACGTGGACAAACCGGCCATCCCCATCCAGAGCCTGTGGACGATTCGACCGGATGGAACCGGTCTGGCCGGTTATTATGGCAACCGAGTCTTGAGTCCTGCCACGTTCATGGAGGCACGCTCGATTCCCGGGCGGTCGGGCGAGGTGCTGTGTGTGCTGACCAGCCACAATGGCCCCTGCCGTGGCGCGATCGGCATGATCAACCCTAAGCTTGGGAACAACACGCAGGCCGCCATCCGCAATCTCACCCCGGAAGTCAAGATTGGCCGGGTGGATCAGGGCAGTGGTAATAATATCCGTGGCCCGTACGAAAGCCCCTTCCCGCTTGATGGTCAATATTACCTGGTTTCCAAACGCGGCATGCTGTTGGTGCGTGATTATGAGGGCACCCAAACCGCCACGCTATTATCACCCAAAGATGGACTGGGCTATTATGGTGCCCGGCCAATCCGCTCGTACCGGCGTCCGCCCGTGTTGGATGCCCAAACCGATACCAATGCGGGGCCTTGGGCCACCGTGGTGTTGCAGGATGTCTATCGCGGCCTGGAACCCTTCGTGCAGCGCGGTGAAGTGAAGGAGATCTGCGTGGTGGAAGAAATGCGCAAGGCGGTGCGCACTGAGGTGGCGAATCGCGCCTTTGGTTTTCAATTCCCCGTCATTTCCTGCGGTGCCACCTATGCCGGGAAAAAAGTCTGGGGTTATGCCCCAGTTGCCCCGGATGGTTCGGCCTGTTTCCAGGTGCCTGCCGGAGTCCCCATCTATTTTCTCGCTTTGGACGCCCAGGGACGCGCCGTGCAACGCATGCGTACCTTCACCCATTTGATGCCCGGTGAAACCCAGGGTTGCATGGGGTGCCACGAACCTCGCCAGCAAACGCTTGCCGCGCAACATCCGCCGGTCATCCCCCGAAAACCGGATACGCTGCGTCCGCCGGACTGGGGCGCCGGGATCGGCTTTGACTATTCCACCGTGGTCCAACCCGTGCTTGATCGTAACTGCACCCTATGCCACAGCGGGTCCACCCCTGCCGGGAAGGTGGATCTTTGCGGCGATAAAACCGACTTTTTCAGCGTTTCGTATGAATACCTGGCGCGCGGGCGGAAAAAAATTTCCGAAGGGGAATATGACAACCCGTATGTAAACTGGATTCCCACCTATAATGGCATGGAGGCGAACATTCTTCAGATTCAACCCAAATTCTGGGGTTCCCATGCCAGCAAACTCACGGACGTAATTCTGAGTGGACACCGCGACACCAACGGCCAGCCGCGCATCGAATTGACGGCTGCCGAGCAGCGGCGCATCTTTGCTTGGATTGATTTGAATGTCCCCTACTATGGAACTTCGGAGACGGCTTATCCGGAAAAGAAAGGCTGCCGCCAACTCTATCCGACGGATCTCGACAAGACGCTGGCGGAGGTTGCCAAGCGCCGTTGTGTCTCCTGCCATGCCGAGGGAAAAATCCCGCGCCAGGTCTGGGTGCGCATCGTGCAGCCGCAACGAAATAATTTCCTCACGGCCCCGCTGGCCCGCGATGCGGGCGGCAGCGAACGGTGCGGCCGCCCGGTATTCCAGAATACCGATGATCCGGATTATCTGGCCATCCTGCGCACTTTTGAAGCGATTCAAAAACAAATCGAGGAACGCCCGCGCATGGATATGGCCGGGGCGCAACCGGCCAAGGTGGACCGGTCCTGCCTGGGGAAAGTGGATTGACCGTTTTTAATGCCCATGTGTCGCAACCGGGAAAAGTACCAAAACATTTGAAAATAAATTAAGTAACTCATGAAAATGACATTAACACTCTCAGGTGTGACCGCGTTGTTCATGCTGGCCTCAGTTCTGCCCGCTGCCACACCAACACCCCTCCTGATCGACCAGGCAACTTTAGCCGCCAGCGATCCAGCAAATGTTCAGCCCGCCCCGCCATGGGCGGTGGGACAGGTGAGCCGAGCTCCCAATCTGGATGCGCTGCCCAGTTTCCAAAAAACCCCGCCCGGATTTGGCGTGGTGCCATTTTACTGGTGGCTGGGTGACCCCTTGACGAAGGAACGGCTGACCTGGGAACTGGAGCAGCTCTCAGACATGGGCATCTGTGGCTTGCAGATCAACTACGCGCATACCGATCGCGGCGGACGCAGCTACGGACTGACCATTCCTAGCGAACCTGCGTTGTTCTCGGCGGAGTGGTGGAAACTGGCCGGCTGGTTCATGCAGGAAGCCAAAAAACGCGGCATCGCCGTGAGTCTGAGCGATTACACGCTTGGCTTCGGCCAGGGCTGGTGCGTGGATGAAATCCTGCGCGAACATCCGGATGTTGCCGGGTCGCAGTTACGGCTGGTTACAGGAAACGCGCCCGAGGATGCGCTGTTTACCACCAACTTTCCGGGCGCCGATGGCAAACTTCAGCGTATCTCGGTTTGTGCCGAGCGGGTGCCCATATCGCTCGACCCCATGAATCCGCTATCGGGAGCGGAGTATGTCAAAAAGTTCTTTGGCCGGTGGGAGGATCATTTTCCCGGTGAGGGCGGCAAAGGATTAAACTTTTTCTTCTCAGACGAATTGGGTTTCGGTTTGCACGGGTACCTGTGGGACGCGCGATTTGCCGAAGAGTTTAAGCGGCGCAAAGGTTACGACATCGTGCCGGAATTACCGGCCCTGTTCCGGGATGTCGGGCCGCGCACTCCCAAAGTGCGGCTGGATTACAGCGATGTGCAGGTCGCGTTGACGGAAGAAGGATTCTTCAAGCCGGTGTTTAACTGGCATCAGCAGCGCGGCATGACGATGGGGTGCGATCACGGCGGTCGCGGCCGCAACGTTGTCGAGTTCGGTGACTACTTTCGCACCCAACGCTGGAACCAGGGTCCGGGCTGCGATCAACCAGGGCTGGGCAAAAACCTGATCAAGGCCAAGGTCGCCAGTTCGATTGCGCATCTTTACCTGCGTCCGCGCGTCTGGCTCGAAGGGTACTACGGCAGCGGTTGGGGCACGACCTCCTCGGGCGTGGTGGATGCCACGTTTGCCGATTTTGTGATGGGGCACAACCTGCTGTCCTATCACGGTCTATATTACTCCACCCATGGCGGTTGGTGGGAATGGGCGCCGCCGTGCAACGGATATCACATGCCGTATTGGAAGCAGACGCGCGGTTTCATGGATTGCGTGCAACGCCTCAGCTACCTGCTCAGCGAGGGCCATCACCGCTGCGACGTGGCCATCCTCTATCCGGTGGCGCCGATGGAGGCCGGGATGGGCGGTGCGGAAGCTGTCAAGACGGCGTTTGACACCGCCACGCAAATATATGGCAAGGGCATTGATTTCGACTTTATGGACTTCGAATCGCTCGCCCGCGCCAAAGTGGTCGGCAAGGAACTCCATGTCTCCGGGGAAATTTACCGCGTGCTCGTGTTGCCCGCGATGAAAGCGGTGCGCCATTCCACCTTGCAGAAGGCCCTTGAATTTCACCGGGCTGGCGGTGTCGTGCTGGCGGTGGGTGCCCTGCCTGAAGCCAGCGAACGCATCGGGCGGGATGATCCCGAAGTGGCTGCGATGGTAAAGGAACTATTTCCCAACGGAACGGTGGATGACGTGTCGGCGCGCATGACGGAGCGTGATTTTGAAACGACGGGTACCCTGGCTGCTCATGGCAAGGAAAGCGGTTATCTCATGCACCGCAAGCTCGGCCCGCGCGATCTTTATGCCGTGTATAACCAGCCTCAGGGAACCGTGTGCAAATTCCGCGCGACCGGCAAAGTGGAGCTATGGGATCCGTGGACCGGCACGACGCGTCCGCTTACCGTCCGCTCCCAGGCAAACGGTATCACGGAACTGGCCCTGCCGCTGACGGAAAAGGAAATTCAACTGATTGTCTTCAGCCCGGGCAGCGCGGTGATCAACCAAGCGGAACCCGCCCCAGCACTGACATCGGTTGAAATTAGCGGCGAATGGGAATTCGAATTGCAGCCCACGCTCGATAACCGTTTCGGCGATTATCATTGGCCACCCACGCCGACGCTGATTGGCGCCGAGGCGCGGCAGATGGAATATACCGAGGGCGACAACACCAATGGTCCATGGCGCAAAGTGACCTGTGCGTTTGGTCCCCAATTTTTTAAGCTTGGCCCGGTTGGTCCGGTTGCAGAGGAAGCCGGCCTCAAGCCGGATGGGCGCTGGAAGCCATACGAATTCTCCTGGCGCTGGGGCATTGAGGGCGACCCCGGCCACCAGGGTTACCATGGGCTGAAAGCCGATGTGCATGACGAATTCATTGCGCTCGGCAAAGCCAAATTCAGCTCCACCAGCACCAGCTATGAAAAAGAGGGGAACGGTGGCAGTTATTATTTGTGGACGACCATCGTTGCTCCGCGCGATATGACTGCGCACGCCCTCACAGGTGATCTGAAACCAGCCAAGGTGTGGCTCAATGGGTCACTGGTCACCGGTACCACGCTCCCGCTAAAAGCGGGCACCAACCCGCTGCTGCTGCGCTATGACAAACCCGGGCGCACCTTCTTTGTGGCCTCCACGGCGGCGGGGCCTGCCGCACCAGTCAATGAGACCGATGCCTTTTCATCTGCGGCAAAATGGATTTGGTATCCGAACGAAAAAATCACCGCTGACCGTTGGTTTCGCAAATCATTCGATCTGGATACCGTGCCCGCCACGGCTCGGCTGCGCATCACCTGCGACAATGGCTACAGCATCGCCATCAATGGTACAACCATAGGCTCCGGTAACCGTTGGGAACAGGTGCAGGAATACGAGGTTGCCAAGGTGCTGCGGGCTGGCCGCAATGAAATCGTGGTCCGCGCCCATAATGATGGCGCCGATGCCGGGTTGATTACCGAGTTGATTGCCGGCGCAACCCGTATCGGCACCGATGGCAGTTGGCGCTGCGCCAAAACCGAAACCGGTCAGTCGGTGGCGGCGGAGGAAGTCGCCGCCTTTACCCAGAGCCTCTGGTACAAGCACCCGCAAGGCCCGCCCAAAGTGGCTGGAGCCGTGGCGGCGGAAACCAGCGGACAACCCAAATTCAAGCTCAGTCCGCTGGCCATGAGTTGGTGGAACAATTCGGCGTTGCTGCCGTTTGATTCACAACTCGAAACCAAGAGCCCGGTTGGCTGGTATCGCTTTACCTCGCCTCCGGGATTGCGTGCCCTGACCATTACGGCGCGGGGAAAAGTCAAGGCCTGGGCCAACGGCAAGGAACTCGCCCATACCGGTAACCAATTCAACGTGCCCGAACCGTCTGCGGAGTCCGTGCCCGTGCTCCTGCGCATTGAACCGGAACGCGGTTGTTATGGCGGTGCGGCATTGCCGGAGCCCATCAAGCTGGAATGCGGCGCGGGCCGGATTGTGCCCGGCGATTGGTCAAAGGTAGATGGTTTGCTGAGTTACTCCGGCGGGGCGTGGTACCGCAAAACCGTCACGCTCCCGTCGGCCAAGCGGGTGACCCTCGATCTCGGCGCGGTGGCGGCCACCGCCGAAGTCCGGGTCAACGGGCAACCGGCTGGCATACGCATTTCTCCACCCTGGCAATTCGATCTGAGCAAAGTGGCCAAACCCGGCGAAAACCGGATTGAGGTCCTGGTGCATAACACCCTTGCGAATCATTACACCACGATCCCGACGCGCTATCGTGGCACACCAACCTC
Source organism: Verrucomicrobiota bacterium (assembly GCA_037139415.1). Lineage (NCBI taxonomy): Bacteria > Pseudomonadati > Verrucomicrobiota > Verrucomicrobiota bacterium. The sequence continues at coordinate 32,763 of JBAXGN010000041.1, forward strand.
CGGCCTGCTCGGCCCGGTCACGCTGCAAGTCGAGGGGAAATGAAGCGTCGGATCACATGAGTTTGAGTTCTTTTTCGATGTAGGCGAAGGTTTCAGGGCGGATACCGGCTTCGCCGCGGTGTAGCGGCAAGGGTGGTTTGGCATCTGAGCCCGAAGTTTTGGCCAGGTACTTGGCCCACAGCTCGAAGTATTTGAGGAGCATGGCGGGTGAGGGGGAAGGTTGGAGGATGAACTCCAAGAGGCGGAGTTTCAGGTGGTCGAGGAACAAGGTGTTAAAGTCCTCGGGCAGCGGTTTCGCACGCAGGAGGTTGAGGGCGGATTCGGCGCGATCACGGAGGGTGACCAGTTTGGTGATGCTGGATTGCGCGGTGCTGGCAGCGGTCCGGTGGAGGACGCGGACGATGCGGCGGACGTGGCGGCGAATGGTGGAGCGGATCGGCATAAAATCAAGGAGTCAGGAGGTTAAAGCTGGAAGAAATCCGAATTCGCGTTCATTCGCGGACGATCTTCGGTCTTCGGACTTGCTTTTGCTTATGTCATTCATGGGATCAGCATAACATGAGTTTCGCGAACCTGGTTCCCTCCCGGAGGAGAATTCGTCTATGGCATTTTCAAAATAGGCGTAGCCGCCGGACGTCAGTCCAATGCCGCTGAGCTTCCCCCTTCGCAGTTCCAGCCTTCCCGGCTATTGGCGATCAACGATTGTTGGCTATGAAATATGAAATCTGAGATTTGAAATCCCCCATTGCTCCCATGCGTCCTATCCGTGACTTGATGACTGATTACTGGTTACTCGAATGTTTTCCCTCCCGGAGGGAACCACTTTCCCGGAACTCATGTTATTCTGATCCCATGAATGCTATCAATAGATACAGTTCGCAGCCAGCCATCGGCGATCCCCAGGCGCCCGTTTTGGCCATTCTATCTCCTTGCTCCAAGCGCCTATTGTCTTGTCATGTTCAGCCTCCCATTTTTATGCCGGTTTATTTTTCTGCAAAAGTCGACGGTCAAAGAATTGTGATAAAAAAATGTTTTCATCACAATTTTATCACAATTCCGCCTTCGGCCCAAACAAACCCGGTCAAACTGGTCAATCCGGTCAATATGGTCCCCCCATTCGCGTCAACTGGCATGATTCGCGGACCGGTATCTTCTGGTCCTCCTGTGCCATGGCAAGCAGCGAAGCGCCGCTGGGACCTGGGAGCACACCTTGGCGGCGCGGTTGCGGCGGGAGACAACGTGGACCATCAAAGCCATGGCGAACCGCTTGCACTTGGGCACCTCAAAAAGCGTTAATCCCCGCCTGCACGGGTGGCTGCGCAATCAGCTACTTTGGCTGGAAAAAGCAATCTATCAGTTACTGGAGAAGAGGACACAACGCAAACTGACCATGATTAGCGCCCCAGTTCGCCCGGATTCTCGGGGACGCCCGGTTCATCCAGCAACTGGACTGCGGTGCATGGCCCCAGAGTTTTCCAATCACACAGAGCCCAGACGACTTTCTTATCCGGGGTGACTTCAATGATCTGGCAGGCCTTTCCGGCGCCTCCACCGCTTCGGCTGCCGCCCACGGAACAAATCACGGTATTACCGTTGGCAAGTCGAACGCAAGACTGCGAGCCGATCATTGGAGTCCCTGGCGGAAGCTCGGGGAGCTTGAACTCCCAGACCGTTTCCCCTTTGGGATTGACCTCACGTGTGAGTTGCTCCTTCTCATCCGTGATCAGCGTATTCCCATTTCGCAGGCGGACGGCCGCCCACGGGCGGGAAGCGTTGCAGGACCAGATCTCTTTGAAGTCTTGGTCGTACTCGATCACTTTGCCCAAGCTCATCCAGGAAATGAGGTAGGTTCCACCAGCGGTGATCCTGCCCCGGCGAAACTGGCCGTGGCTGTCCAGCGCGACCTTTGGGTTTGGCGGGAGACCAGGGTTCGGCCTGGGCGGTGTCAGTTCGTGATCCACTTCGGCAGTCCCGGTTTGTTTGTTCACGATCATTAGTCTGGGCGGTAGGCCGTTTTGCAAGATCAGAACCTTGTCGAGTCCAATTGGCTGGACCGAGTGTATCTCACTGTTCTTGGGCGCTGCGCGATGCCAGACAACTTTCTTTTGTGGCGTGATTTCCTCGGCGTAACCCATGCGCGAGAAGAGGATGTTGCCATTGCTGAGCAGCCAGGCATCGTCAAACTCTCCGCCTTTGCCGGTGGAATAGGTCCAGACGACCTTCCCGCCGTTAACGAGGAACATCTTGTTACAACGCTCGCCAATATACAGCATCGGGTGCTGGGCCAGTCCCTTCCCAGGCAGATCGGCCGGGACGGGGCCGATGGTCCAGTAAGGTGGCGGCACTTCGCTCTCGCCGGGACCGATCGCAGGCACATCCGCTCCAGTGAACCGATCCAGCACCGAGATCAAAGTGGCCGGAGTGGACTTGGCTGCCAGCAGTGAATCGGTTTCCGCTGCAACCAACGGCGACATCAAGGTCCAGGTCAGAAATGCCAACAGCACGGTGGTACGAGCGAGGCAGATACTGATGGGGAATTGCTTTTTTGAGCCACACAGAACTCCTATCGCCGGACTTGCCGCGCTACGGTTAAGGAGCATTGCTTTTGGGGCAGCTTCCTGATTTTCGCTCGCGTTCATGCTTTGCAGGCTGCCCCAAGGCCCGGAGGGAGTCAAGCCTGTGCCATCCCAAGTGGCGGAGAATCTTTTCGGCAAAGTGACGCCGGAGGCACAGTCGGCGCAATCCCTGCATGATGAACTGTGCCGCGCCACCGAAGCATTGATGCTTGCCTGATTTTGCCAATCGGGATTTAAGGGTCCTTGACGGGATACTGCACAGCAATTAGCGTTCTCTGAATGAACGGCAATCAAGAGCGAAGCTGCTTAACCGCAGCCCTTCATGGGGCTGTAAAAAGCCATTCCCTTTTAGTTTATTTGCATGTTTGCTTGAGTTTTAGCCTTGCGCTTTCGGCGGCGAGGGGTGCGGTAACTGATACCTGCAAAAACCTGAAGAAGCAGTGTGAGGCAATCAATGCTGAGGCGGTAACGCTGGCGGTCGAAGATATGGGGAAAAGGTTTTCCGGTCGCTACGACGTGTCGAAACATCGTTCGGCTGCGGATGCGTTTGCCCGGAACCGGGAAGCGCTGATTAAATCGCTTGGCGCAGGTAAAGTTGAGGAGGTTGAAAAGGCCGCCAAACTGCTGGCCGGAGTGCGGGCGGCGCTGCTGGCCAATCCACTGCTGGACGGGGAGAAAATACTGTTTGTTAGACGCAATATCTCCAGCGGGGCACGGCAGGATGTTCGCGGCAGTGAAGGGACCACGCAGAAACTGGGCTTCATCTCACTTAACAGCCGTTGCCATGTGACGATTGCAAGGAAAGGCTGGCAGGACGAAATTACGGTGTTGAGCGAGATCAGAGGTGAACCGAAACTCACAACTTTATACAAGCCGGACCAGGATGTGATTGTCCGGGATGTTGATCTTGATTTCACCGGCAGCCGGCTGATGTTCTCCAGCCTTGACACTAACCGGCAATGGGCGGTTTATGAAATCGGTGCCGACGGTAAACACTTAAAGCAGGTTTCGCCGTCCGCCTATCGCGATGTTGAATGGTTTAATGCCAAATATCTTCCCGATGGCCGCGTCATCATGCTTTCAACGGCATCGTATCAGGGCTTGCCTTGCGAGGGTGGCAGTACGCCCATGGCCCTGCTTTATCTGATGGATTCGACGTCCGGCAGTATCCGCCGGCTGACCTACGAACAGGACAGTGATTATACACCCTCGATCACCGGCGATGGCCGCATTCTTTATACGCGCTGGGAGTATTCAGATCTCTCGCACTATTTCGGGCGCCGACTCATGACCATGAATCCGGACGGCACTGCTCAATAGTCTGTTTATGGCAGCGGGTCTTATTACCCTACGACCTTGCTCCAAGCACGGACGATACCGAACGATCCGAATCGGATCATTGGGATTGTCGGTGGACATCACGATGTCCCGGAAACCGGAAGGCTGATCCTGTTTGATACCTCCTGGTCGCGGCGTTATCCGTTCAAGGTTAAACCCCAAGACAAGATCTGGGGGAAAGAAGGCACCTTACTGAGGATTTCCGTCATCCTGCCCAAGGAGGAGACGGGGTGCGTTGCGGAAATCCCTGGCCGAGGCGAACCCGTTGAAGGGGATGTGTGCGATACCCAAACCGGCAATCAATGGGAGCGACGGAAACCGTATTTCATTCATCCTTGGCCGCTGGATGGCACCTATTTTCTGGTTAGCGCCAAAAAGACACGCGATTCGCTATGGGGGCTCTACCTGGTTGATCTGTTTGATAACATGACGCTGCTGGCGGAAGCGGAGGATGCCGCATTCTTCGAACCCATGCTGTTCGAGCCACGCACGCGTCCGCCGGTCATCCCAGACCGCATACGTTTAACCGAAACGAATGCATCCGTTCACATCGCGGACATTTATGCTGGCCCAGGGCTGAAGAACATTCCACGTGGCAAAGTGAAATCGCTACGTGTATTTGCCTACCATTTCAACTATCTGGGTACCGGCGGAGACCAGTTCCTTGGCTTGGAGTCGGGCTGGGATATCAAGCGTATTCTCGGCACGGTGCCGGTTGAGGCGGACGGGTCGGCCTGTTTCGAAATTCCAGCCAACACGCCAGTGTCGCTTCAACCGCTTGACGAAGATGGGGCCGCGTTGCAGCTCATGCGTTCCTGGCTGGTGGGTATGCCGGGCGAACGCGTTTCCTGTGTCGGTTGTCATGAGGATAACCGCAACTCGATCCCGGCCGGTCGGGTCCTGGCCGACCGCAAACCGCCCAAAACGTTACAGCCTTGGTACGGGCAGGTCAGGCCCTTCTCGTTCCCGCTGGAAGTTTATCCGGTTGTCCAGAAATACTGTGTTGGTTGTCACACCGGCAAGAATGCCCCGGTTCGGAAAAGTGACCAGGGCGGCGTTCCCGGCAAGGAAACTCGCTTGAGCATGAGCAACGCTCAGGAGGCCCACGAAACGCTCCATCCCTATGTGCGCCGACCCGGTCCGGAGAGTGACAACATGATGTTTTATCCGATGGAATACCACGCTTCCACCAGTCCACTGATCCAGATGTTGAAGAAAGGGCACCATGGCGTGAAGCTCGACCAAGAGGCATGGGAAAGGCTGTTTGCGTGGATTGATCTCAATGTAACTTTCAAAGGCAAGTGGAGCCCAAATGATTACAAGGGGCAAAATCAGAAGGAGCGGCGGATGCAGATGGCAAAGCTTTACGCCAACACGACCGACTGCCCGGAAGACGAATATGAGCGGCTGGTTGCCGAGTCCAAGACGCACCCGACACCGGCGTTCATCAACCCTGCGGATGACACCATCCCTGCCACCGATAACCTTACTGCGCCTGGGTTTCCGATGCGCACCGGGCCGGCGGCAACGATTTCAAAGGCTTTTCGTAAAACCGTGGAACTTTCAGGCGGACGCAAAATGGAATTTGTCCAGATTTCCGCCGGTTCGTTCGTGATGGGCAGCCTGGATGGCGCGACGGATGAACGTCCACGCGCAGTGATCAAGATCGCCAAGCCTTTCTGGATGGCGGAATGCGAAGTTTCCAACGCTGAGTATCATGAGTTCGATCCCGCGCATGACACCCGTTATATTGATGCGCACGGTAAAGACCATAATACTCCAGGCTACATCGCGAATCATGACAACCAGCCGGTGGCACGCATCACATGGAAACGCGCCATGGAGTTTTGCGATTGGCTGAGCAAGCGGGCGGGTTTAAAAGTACGGTTACCCACCGAGGCCCAGTGGGAATGGGCGGCCCGGGCAGGTTCCTCCAGCAGATTTTTCTTTGGCGGCTTGGAGGATGATTTCAGCAAGTGGGCCAATCTCGCTGACCGAAGCGTGCGTTGGCAGATGGTCGGCTGCACTACGCAGGATGTCCAGAAGCGCAGTCCATATCCGCAGGAAAAGAATTTTCCGCTACATGAAGAACGCTTTGAAGACAAGTGGTTCGTGGTGGATTTCGTTGGCCAGTACCCGCCCAACCCGTGGGGGCTGAAGGACATGGTGGGCAATGTCAGCGAGTGGACCCGCTCCAGCTATTATCCGTACCCTTACGTTGACGAGGACGGCCGCAATGATGAAAACCTGACCGAGCGCAAGGTTGCACGCGGCGGTTCCTGGAACAGTCGTCCGCGGGAAGCGGGTTCAGCGATACGCCTGCCATATGAGACGTACCAACCGGTTCACGACGTGGGTTTCCGCGTCATCGTTGAAGACTAGCAGCCGGTCGGTTTAGGTGTCATTCATAGGATGGTTCGTTTTTGTCTTTAGAGCAGTTTAAATAATGACGCAGCTCTGAAAGCCAAAGCTGCTCACGATATTTGCGGGCAGAATATCAGCGCCGACTGACGTCGAGCGGCTACGATATTTAGGGAAATGCCATAGCCAGGCTACTCAGATTCCAGCCATTCCAACTCCTGACTTCAAGCTGCTAATTTCTTGGGCTCATTTTTGCCATGTTTGGATACTCTCTGGTTTTTTCTCGTGCGGAGCAACGCTTGCATCCCGGCCTGCTTTCTGGTTAATTTCCGCCATGCAAAATCTATCCGGTTTGTTTGGTCGTACCCTGCCAATGCTGGCTGGGCTCGCGCTTTGCGGCATCGCCGCTCACCTCAACGCCGCTGACGCGCCCGTCACCCCGAGCGCGCTGGAGGCCGATCCCAAGGGCTGGGTGGATATTCTACCTGCCCCCGATCTCCAAGGCTGGTACCGCGTGTCCGTTCCGCCCACCGGCAAGCTGGGCCGTGATCAATGGCATGTGGACACCGCGCGCAAGGTATTGGTTTGCGACGGCGATGGCGGGCATGACATGCTGCTGCTCGACAAGGAACTGGGCGACATTATTTTCCACTTTGAATTCTGCTACACCAAGATCGAGGGCAAAACCGGTTATAACAGCGGCGCGTATGTGCGCAATTCCAAGGATGGCGCGATCTGGCACCAGGCCCAGTTCGGGGATGCGAAGGATGGATACCTGTTTGGCCAAACCCCGGCGGAAGAGGGCAAGAAGAAATCGTTTAACCTCAAGAAGGAGGTCAAGGACATGCGCGTGAAACCGGCCGGCGAATGGAACACGTTCGAGGTGACGGCGCGCGGCAAGACCCTCACCCTGTGGGTGAACGGGGCGGTGACATGCCAGTTCCCGGATTGCAATGCCCCCCAGGGCCGCCTTGGACTCGAAGGCGAGGGATACCGCATCGAATTCCGCAACCTGAAACTCAAGGAACTGAAACCGGACGCGGCGCGCTGAGCGCCTCCCGTTGAGATAATTAAAGGACTACTCCAGAACAGCAATTCATTGTAACCATGCGAAACCTCATCCACCAAATCCTGTTGGGCGCGGCGCTGCTGGCCGTGTCTGCCACTGCGGCTGATAAGAAACTGGTTGTGATTGCCGGCCGCCCCAGTCACGGGCCGGGCGAGCATGAATTCCGCGCCGGCAGCCTGCTGCTGCAAAAGTGCCTGGCCAACGCGCCGGGACTGGTCACGGTCACCTATTCCAACGGCTGGCCGCAGGATGCCGCCGCCCTCTCGGACGCTACTGCGGTGGTCATTTACGCCGATGGCGGCGGCGGGCATCCCGTGCTCAAGGACGATCACAAGGCAGTCATCAGCAACCTCGTCAAACAGGGGGTGGGCATCGGGTTCATGCATTACACCTGCGAAGTGCCGGCGGATAAGGCTGGCACCGAGTTCAAGGAATGGGTGGGCGGCCACTATGAGCACCAGTACAGTTGCAATCCCATGTGGGAGCCGGATTATACCACGTTCCCCAAGCATCCCGCCGCCAACGGGGTCATGCCGTTCAAGATTCGCGATGAGTGGTATTTTAACATCCGGTTCCGCGACGACATGTCCGGCATCACGCCGATCCTGGTGGCCAAGCCCTCCGATCAGGTGCGCGATGGCTCGTATGTCTATCCCAAGGGGCCCTATACGCACATTCAGCAAAACAAGGGGCGAGATGAAATCATGATGTGGGTGGTCGAGAATCCCGGCGGGTCACGCGGATTCGGCTTCACCGGCGGCCATTATCACAAGAACTGGGGCGAACCGAATTTCCGCAAGGTGGTGTTGAACGCGCTGTTGTGGGTAACCAAGGTTGAGGTGCCAGCCGGCGGTGTGGACTCGCTGGTGTCCGCCGAAATGCTGACCCAAAATCTGGACCCGAAGAACGCGCCAAAACCAAAGAAATAGTCGTGCTTCATGGCACCAGCCAGTGATTCGCTAACCCATGTCGTTTCTCGAAATCACCAATCTCACCCTGGAGTTCGGCACGCCAGAGCATCCCCTGCGCGCGGTGGATGGCGTTTCGCTGAGCCTCGAAGCCGGTGAGTCCATTTGTCTGGTGGGCGAGAGCGGCTGCGGCAAAAGCCTCACCGCTCTCTCCATCGCGCGGCTGGTTCCCTGCCCACCCGCGCGCTACGTTGCCGGGGAAATTCGCCTCAATGGCCGCGATGTCCTTCACCTGCCGGCACGCGAATTACGCAAAATTCGCGGCGGCATGGTCAGTTACATCTTCCAGGAACCTGGCGCTTCGCTAAACCCGGTTTTCCGGGTCGGCAACCAGATCAAGGAATCGCTCAAACTGCATTGTCCTGAGGCGGCCAACGATGGCGAAGTCATCCGGCTGCTCAAATTGGTGGGCATTCCCGCGCCGGAATCACGACTTAAGGATTATCCGCACCAGATGTCCGGCGGCATGCAGCAGCGCGTCATGATTGCCATGGCGCTGGCCTCCCGCCCCAAGCTGGTCATCGCGGATGAACCGACCACGGCGCTGGATGTGACGATCCAGGCGCAGGTGCTGGAACTGCTGCTCGATCTCAAGCGTCGCCTGGGCATGAGCATTCTGCTCATCACGCACAATCTGGGAATTGTCAGTGATCTGGCCGATCGCGTCATCGTCATGTACGCCGGACAAGTGGTGGAAACCGCGCCCGCCCGCGCGTTGCTCAAACATCCCCGGCATCCCTACACCCGCGCCCTGCTGAATTCCGTGCCACGGCTGGGCGGTGAAGTCGCGCGGCTGACCGCCATTCCCGGTTCCGTGCCCGCGCTGGATCAGATGCCCGTGGGTTGCCGCTTTCATCCACGCTGCCCGCTGGCCAAACCGGAGTGTTCCCGCACCCCGCCGGAACTGCTCCAAGTGGAATCCAGCCGCTGGGTACGATGTCCATACACCTGATGGTTTCGATTGATTGCCAAACGAGTTTTTACGTCCAATCTATACAATTATGCGAAGGTTAAGCATGACGATGGTCCTGGGGCTGCTAATCACCGGCCGGTTACTGGCACAGACGCCGGATGCCTGGCCCATGTTTCGCGGCAATCCCGCGTTGACTGGCGTGACCCCTGCCCGACTCCCCGCCAACCTGGCGTTGAAATGGACGGTGAAAACCGAAGGTGCAGTCAAATCTTCCGCCGCCATTGTGAATGGGCGTGTTTATATTGGCGCGGGTGATGGTTCCGTGCTGGCCCTGGAGTTGGCCTCGGGCAAGACGCTGTGGAAATTCAAGGCGACCAATGCTGTGGAGTGTCCGCCGCTCTACCTTGATGGCACCGTGTACTTTGGTTGCATGGAGGGAATTTTGTATGCCGTGGACGCGGTCTCCGGCAAACTCAAGTGGACCTTCGGCACCGGGGAGAAAATTGTGGGCGGCCCCAACTATGCACGTTCCGGGAACGCGACGCGGATTCTGGTGGGTAGCCATGATTTCCGGCTCTACGCGGTGGACGCCGCCACCGGCAAAAGCAACTGGGTGTTTGAAACCGGCAACTACATTAACGGGGCCGCCGCCGTGGCCAACGGGCAGACCTTCTTCGGCGGATGCGATGGCGTCCTGCACGTGGTGGAGGCCGCCACCGGCAAACAGGTAAAAGACGTGAATATCGGCACTTATATTCCCGGGTCGGTGGCCGTCAGCGGCAGCCGGGTATATTTCGGCTTGGCGGAGGCCGAATTCCTCTGCGTGGATGTGCAGAAAGGCGCGACCCTGTGGGCGCAGAAAAATCCCTCCTTCGGCTTCTTTGCCTCGGCGGCGGTGACGGAGGATCGCGTGGTATTCGGCGGGCGGGACAAGAAGGTGTATTGCGCTGACCCGGTCACCGGCAAAGTAAAATGGACCTTTGCCGCGCGCGGAAAGGTGGACAGTTCACCGGTGATTTGCGGCGACAAGGTGGCAGTGGGCTCGGACGATGGGCGGCTGTACCTGTTGGCGTTGGATACCGGCAAGGAATTATGGTCGTACGAAATCGGGCGCGCCATTGATAGCTCGGCCGCAGTGGTGGAAGGCCATCTGATCATCGGCTCCGATGACGGCGGCATCTATTGCTTTGGTGCTGCCGGGCCGGATGGAAAAAATCAGTGACTTTGGAAAAAATTGGACTTAAGTTTATCACATTATGAAACTACGAAACGCGTATGTTATGGCTTTGCTGGTGGTGCTCACTAGCAGCCTGTGGACTCAAGCTGCGGAAAAGAAAATCCTGGTCTATACCCGGAATTTCGTTTCCACCGGCAAAGGCTTTGTCCATGACAACATTGCGACGTGTGCCGCCGCCATCCAGAAGATGGGACAGGAAAACGGGTTCGCGGTGGACGTCTCCGAGGATCCCAAGCTGTTCACGGATGCCACGTTGAAGCAGTACCAGGCGCTGGTGTTCGCCAACAGTAACAACGAGGCTTTTGAGAATGACGAGCAGCGGGACGCCTTCAAGCGCTACATCCAGGCGGGCGGCGGGTTCGTCGGCATTCACTCCGCCTCCGGGTCCGAGCGGAAATGGCCGTATTATTGGTCCGTGCTGGGCGGCAAGTTTCTGCGCCATCCCAAACTGCAGAAGTTCACCGTGCGCGTAAAAGACGCCAATCACCCGGCGACCAAAGAATTGCCCGCCACCTTTGAATGGGAGGACGAGTGCTATTACTCAGACAATCTGAATCCAGACAACAAGGTGCTCTTGGTGACCGATCCGGCGAAGCTGGTGGACCCGCAAAAAGCCACCTATCCCGGTGACCGCTTTGGCGACGCCCTGCCGCTGGCTTGGTATCATAACTTTGACGGTGGCCGCGAGTTCTACACCGCCCTGGGTCATAAAAAAGAGCATTACTCCGATCCCATCCTGAAAAAGCATATCCTTAATGGCATCCTCTGGGCCATGGGCGAGAAGAAGTAAGGTTGGAAGGTTGCGAGACGTATTCGCAACCGTGGTGAGGCTGCGCCGAATTGGCGGACACAGGTAAAGAAAGACAATGAAGAACAATAAGACTATGAATACGCCTGTGATCGAAACCAAGCCGCCTCGGAAGAAGTTTGATAAAGCGTTCAAGCAGCGCGCAGTGGAGCTCTGGCTCACCAGCGGCAAAGCGGCCACGGAAGTGGCCGCGGAGTTGGGCTTTCACGCTCAACGGCTCAGCGCTTGGAGAAAGCGCTTCGCGCCGCCGACCCCAGGGGAGAGGATTTTCATTATCCGGCTGAGGGAATCGGCTGAATCGCTTCACTTTCTTGCGGGTAATTCCGCGGCCATGGGAACCCCCGAACCGCCGCTTCGAGCTTGAACCGAACCGAGCTTGATGCAGCCCTGACAGATGGAAGTGCTGACGGCGGGCGGGTTTTGCGCCGGTATTGTCGGCAGGATGATGAAGTCGGGACCTGGCCGTGCGTGGCGGCGCGTTTTACCAGACTTGCACCGAATCGGCGGCGAAGATTTTATCCACCAGCGCGTCGTAATCCGGGTTGGGCTGGGTCAAATCCACCACGTCCACCCGTGTGTCTGGCAGCAGTTGTTGGCGGGCACTGGTTTCGCGGGCCAGGACGTCCTCCGGCTGGGTAATAAGGTGTAACAGGGTGCGCATAGTTCAGAAGCGTAGCACATCGGTATGTTGCGCCGCCAGGGTGGCCAGTTGCGCATCGTCAATTTCCTCGTAGGGCAGGGTGGCGGCGCCAAGTTCCTCCAAGAGCGCCTCCCCGCGTTGCACGTAAACCGGCCCAAAATCCTTGAGGATGGGCAGGTAGCGGATGAAGTTATCCTCGTCCACCAGGCCATCGGCATACTCGCTGAGCGCCAGCACGGCGGCTTCCCGCAAGTACAGGGTGATACCGACTTTTTTCCAGGTGCCGACCCCGGCGGCGATGCGGATGGCTTCTGCCGGGCGATGGCTGAGCCGGGGGTCGCTGGTCACGATGAATAATGCGGTGGGTTTCATGGCGGTCTTCAATTGAAACTCACAAAGCGGTCGGTGCTCGCCATAATGTCACTCACCACCGTCAAGCCGGCAAAGGCGGCGAGGTCGCTCAGGGGAACGTGGTGGCGATGTGCGCCATACGCGCAGGCATAAAGTTTAAGCCCCTTGGCCTTCAGCGTTTGAAGTTCCTGATCGGCCAATCCGGACACCGCCTCATCAATGCAATAGACATAGACGTCCACCCCCTTGCCCAAGGCAGCGCCTGCCGCGCGGATGCCGTGGCGGAAATTGGCGGCCTGCGGAGCACAGGAGATCAGGACACCCAATTTTTTACCTGAAAACTGCATGGTACTAATGAAGCATAGGAAACCTAAAACGTCGAATGCGGAAATGAGGCTGGCTATTGCGGGACCGAATCCCTGATTTCCTGCAATTCAGCCTTGGGCTCTTTCTCCGTGAAGGGCCGGGCGGCGTGACGATACCAGTACTTTGAATTCCAGAGGTCCCCGTCAATTTTATGCAGCACGGCATGGATCCAACAGGCATGGGTGCCGTTCATGCCCTGCACGATTCGGTGGGCTTCTTCCCATTTCCCACTCAATGCGAGGTCCACCGCCTGATACAATCTTGTATTGTCAATTTTTTGCTTCACAGCGCGTACAATAGCGCGAATATCCATATTTTCAAAGCAAGCTCTGCCAAAAAGTTTGGTGGCGGGCCGATGCTCGGAATTACCCAGCTTTACGGATGAGGGTGATGGGTGTGGCAGGTATAAAAACTGGACCAAAACTGGACCGTTTCTGTACCAAAAATAAATTTTTCAGGTAGTGGCTTCGACGGAGGTCATTTTTATAAGTTGGTGTAAAACAGACAGTTCTGAGGATTGAGAGGCCGCCGCCGCTGGTCCATCCGGGTGGGGGGTGGTGCAGTTTGGTTGCGGGAAGGTCG
>JBAXGN010000042.1 GCA_037139415.1 Verrucomicrobiota bacterium
CGGTTGCGTCACAATCGTCAACGTATCCGGTACCTGGATCACCAACCGCGCCACCGCACTGGTCACCGATCCCATGAAGTTGGCGGCGACAACAACATAAGAACCAGAATCAGAAGCTAGGAGATTGAAGATAGAATAGGAGGAATTGGTCGCGGCCAGGATGGCCGCGCCACCTTTGTACCATTGATAGGTGGGGACCGGCTGTCCCACGGCGGTCACTTGGAACGTCGCCGTGTCTCCTGGCGCGTTGGTCTGGCTTTGCGGTTGGGTCAGAATGACGGGCCGGTCAGCGATAGTCAGCACCGCCACCGCGCTGGTAATGGAACCGCCCGAGTTCTGGAGTACGACGGCATAGCTGCCAGCGTCGCTTGATTGCAAATTGAAAATTGTAAATTGCAAATTGGTAGCCCCACTGATGACTGATAACTGATTACTGTTTACTGATTTATACCACTGGTACGTGGGCGTTGGCAACCCGGTCCCGCTGACGGTAAAGCTGGCGGTGGTGCCCACGCCGTTCGTGCGGCTCTGTGGTTGGGTGGTGATGGCCGGGGGATTGATCACGGTCTGCACCACTAACACCGCCACGGCACTGGTTACCGAGCCAAAGCTGTTGGCAATCACCACTCGGTAATACCCCGCATCGCCCAATTTGAGATTTGAGATTTGAAATATGAAATTGGTTGCGCCACTGATGACTGATAACTGATTACTGTTCACTAATCTAAACCACTGATATGCAAGCGGAGCCGTGCCGCCAGCCTGCACAGTGAAGCTTGCGTTGCCGCCCACCAGGTTGGTCTGACTTTGCGGCTGGGTAAAGATCAGCGGGGCCGAGGTTTGAATCACCGTCAAAGTCGCCACCGCACTGGTCACGACTCCGTAGGCATTACTGATCACCACTTGGTAGTTGCCCGCGTCGCTTATTCCGCAATCCGCAATCTGCAATCCGAAATTAGTTGCTCCACTGATGACTGTTAACTGATTACTGTTCACTGTCTTATACCACTGGTAACCTAACGGCTGCGCTCCATTGGCCGTGACACTTAGGGATACCGTGTCCCCAGCCACGACGGTCTGGCTTTGCGGTTGGCTGGTGATGTAAGGCGGATCGGTGGTAAGCACCGTCAAGGTCGCCACCAGGCTGGTCGTACTCCCCGAGGCATTCGTGACCACCACCGTATAATTACCTGCTTGGGCACCTTGGACATTGGCCAGAGTCAACGGGGCATTGGTGGCACCCGATAACGGGCTGCCGTTAAACCGCCATTGGTAGAACAGCGGTTGTGCTCCGGTGACGCCCACCGCAAACGTGGCGCTGCCGCCGGTATTAACGGTCTGCGACTGCGGATGAGTGGTGATGAACGGTGGGGTGATCGTCTCAATGTCCAGGCTCCAGCCCTCGGCAATATAGCCGCTGTCACCGGCAGAGCTATCCAATACATACAGCAACCAGTCACCATTCGGGTCCTGTCCTTTCAGGGTTGCGAGTGTGGTCGCGTAGGGGGCGGCGGGTGCCGGGGTGGTTAACGAACCTGTGGTGGCCGCCGTGGGTTTATAGGTTCCGGAGACCGGAGAACCCGACACTGTACTGACGGCCAAGTCATCGAAGGTTAAATTGACCTGGTTCGCCCCGCCATTGCCGGCAGCCGACATCAAAAGCACCTTTTGCCCGATGGGCGATACCAGCAACACCCGCACGTCCGACATGTACGTGTGCGTGAATTTGCGCAGCGTGACTTTTACCCGCTGAATTTGGTTAGCCATACCGCTAACGTTGATGGTGGCGGGATATGGACTGGCAGGCGCATTGTCGTTGATCGCAATCTGCGCACTATTGGTGAATTGCCCGTTGACCAACCCGGCGGAGACATAGAGTGTGGCCACCGCGCTGGTAGTGGAACCATAGGCGTTGGTCAGCACAATCCAATATTTGCCTTGATCCGTTTTCTGTACGTTGGGAACACTCAGGTTGGTGCTGGAAGCCCATGGCAGTATGGCACCATCCTTATACCATTGGCAGGTGATGGGGGCGGTACCGTCGGCGACCACGGAGAAACTGGCACCGGCACCCGCTGCATTCGACACACTCTGTGGCTGGCTGAGAAACACCGGCGGCGACAGCACCGCAACCGTGGCTACCGCACTGGTCACAGACGCATACGCATTGGTCACCACCACATAAAAGTTGCCAGCCTGGGAACTTTGCAGGTTGCCAAACGGCAAAGTGGCACTATTGGCACCCAACAGCGCCGCGCCATCTTTATACCATTGGAAGTACAGGGGAGTCGAACCACTGACGCGCACCATCAGGCTGGTGACGGAACCGAACAACGCCGTAAAGCCTTGCGGGTCCTGCTTGATGCTGGCCGGGTCCACGATGGTCAACGTGGCCATCGCGCTGGTAGCGGAGCCTAGATAATTGCTGACGATCACATAATAACTGCCCTCATCCAGCCGTTGAACATTCGTGAGCTGCAATGAATTGCTGGTCGCGCCGGATATCATGTTAAAATCTTTGTACCATTGGAAAGACAGCGGGGCGGCCCCGGACACCGTCACACCAAAACTTGCCGTGGCGCCAAAAAGCTTGGTCTGGCTTTGCGGCTGGGTCGTAATCCCCGGGGGATACGCCAGCGTCAAGGTGGCCACCTGGCTGGTCGCCATCCCGTAGGCGTTGCTCACGATGCAATAATAGTTGCCCGCATCGGCCGCTTGAACACTGGCAAGTGTGAATTGACTGGCTGTGGCGGAAGGCATCGGGATGCCACCATGCAACCACTGATAATACAATGGCAATGTGCCGGAAGCCATTACACTAAATCGTGCCGCACCACCTACCGTTGCCACCTGATTGGTGGGTTGAATGGATAGGGTAGGGGGCAATAAAACGGTCAACCCGGCCACCGCACTGGTAGTGCTGCCATACGCATTGCTAACCACCACACTGTAGTTGCCTGCGTTGGCACCTTGGATGCTGTTGAATGTCAGCGTGCTATTTGTCGCCAAACTGAGATTGGTGCCATTAAACCGCCACTGGTAATAAATGGGGGCAGTCCCTGTGACATTCACACTGAAACTGACGGATGTTCCCGCCAAGTTAGTCTGACTTTGTGGTGGCATGGTGACATTGGGTGGATAGAGCAATGTCAAGGTGGCCACTGTACTGGTGATTGATCCGTAAGCATTCGTCACCACCACATCATAATTACCAGCATTCGCTCCCTGAATTGTGCTCAGCGTCAATGTGCCGCTGGTGGCTCCGTTCAAATTGGCTCCATTGAAGCGCCATTGATAGAAAAACGGCATGGTGCCCGAAGCGGTCACACCAAAATTTGCCGTGCTTCCTAAGGTATTCGTTAGACTTAGCGGTTGTACAGTAATGCTTGGTGGAATCACCACCGTCAGTGTTCCCACCAGACTGGTGACCGACCCGTAATAATTGGTTGCCACAACGTAATAGTTACCCGATTGAGCCGGTTGCGCGTTGTTGAAGGCCAACGTGCTATTAGTAGCATTAGGAACCGCCATGCCGTTTTGATACCACTGATACCAGAGTCCCGCCCCGGACACTACGACGTTCAGAATGGCGTTACCGCCAGCCATGATGTCCTGATTAGCCAGCGGTGTGATACTGGCGGGAGCGGGAGTCAGTACCAGCACCATGCCATCCAGGCCGCCTTGGTTATTCAGGGTGAAAGGTCCGGCCGTTCCAGTGCCTGCAAAGGACCCGCCAGCCGCAATATCGCCGCCCAAGCCAAGCGCCACGGTGCCAAACTGGCCGACAGGTGAACTGGTCACGAGGCGGGACCACAACCCCTTGCCGTTACCATCGAATTTGATCAGGTAGGCATTACGACCGCTGGGAGAAAAATTAAACCCGCCGCCCGTGCCGCCCACATCCACGTCACCGCCCACCAGCACGTTGCCGAATTGATCCACCGCCAAGGCGCTGATATCATCCGTCCCAGGTCCACCTACTTGCTGTGCCCAAATCCCGTTGCCGTTCGTATCGCATTTCATTACAAAACCATCTGATGGCCCTGCGCCCGTCAAACCAAAGGTGCTGTTTACGAAGTAGCCCCCCACGAAGATATTCCCCTGGTGGTCCAGCGCCAAGTTGCGTCCACGGGCATCGCCGGAACTGGTCAAGCTCTTAGCCCATACTGCCGTGCCGGTACTATCGAGTTTGGTCAAAAAGGTATTCTCGTGGCCGCTGTTGCCAGAGGAGACCTGAATGCCGCCAATGTTTCCCCCATCGCCCATGACGCCCACGACGAAGACGGCATTATTGGTATCCACTGCCACGCACTGCCCAAATAGCCCCTGGCTGCTGGGACTGGGCGTACCTCGCTGCTGCCAGCGGAAGTTGCCGTTTGCATCGTATTTTACTACGAACAGGTTGTTCCCGCCGGTGCTGCCGGACAGCAGGACAGCCGGTGCCCCATCAAATTGCGCGTCAGCACTATAATAGCCGCTGAAGATGACCGCATCCGTCGAATCCACCGCGACGCTCACCCCTTCGTCTCCGCTGCTGGTGCTGAACTCACGCCGAGCCCAAAGCGCAATGCCGGCGGGGTTGTATTTCACCACGAAGCAGTTCCGGCCACCGGTATGGGGCAGTGAAACCGTTCCGAAGGAAATTGTGTCGGTCGTGGACCCGGGCAGGTAAACGTTGCCGGCGCTATCCACTGCAATCTGGATGCCCCAATCATCCGTGCCGACGCCACCGGCACTTCGAGCCCAGAGCAGGTTTCCCGCGCGATCGTACTTGGCTAGGAACAAATCCCGATCACCCACGCTGGTCAAAACATAGCCGCCGAGAGTCAGCGTATTGTAATAGTAACCCGCCACGTAGAGATTCCCGGACGCATCGTAAACCATCGCGTTGACAGCTTCTGCTCCGGCAGTGCCATAGGTTTTGAACCAGCCGTAGTTGGGCGAGTACTCCACGCCCAACCCCGCCACAATGCTGGTGACCGCGCCGTAATAATTGGTTGCCACAACGTAATAGTTGCCTGATTGAGCCGGTTGCGCGTTGTTGAAGACCAACGTGCTATTGGTAGCATTAGGAACCGCCATGC
Source organism: Verrucomicrobiota bacterium (assembly GCA_037139415.1). Taxonomy (NCBI): domain Bacteria; kingdom Pseudomonadati; phylum Verrucomicrobiota; species Verrucomicrobiota bacterium. Next base: position 5,085 of record JBAXGN010000042.1, read on the forward strand.
CGTTTTGATACCACTGATACCAAAGTCCTGCCCCAGACATCCCAGCATTCAGAGTGGCGTTGCCGCCCGCTAAGATGCCCTGATTGGCTAGGGGCACAGTGATGGTTGGTGCCGGTGTCAGCACCAGCACCATCCCGTCCTGACTGCCCACGTTATTCATGGTAAACGTCCCCGAAGTGGCGGTGCCCGCAAATGAACCGCCCGCCGCCAGATCGCCATTCCCGGAGTACGCCACGCTGTAAAATGTGCCCACCGGCGAACTGGTGACGAGACGAGACCACAACCCACGGCCACTGGCATCCAATTTAAGCAAAAAGGCATTACGCCCGTTGGGTGAGAAACTGAATCCGCCGCCCGTGCCGCCGTTATCAATGGTCCCGCCCACCAACACGTTTCCGAATTGATCCACCGCCAGACTGTTAACGCCGTCATCTCCCGGCCCCCCCACGGTCTGTGCCCAGAGAACGTTGCCGCTGCTATCGCATTTCAATACATACCCATCTGCCACTCCGCCACAGGTTAGCGAGAATCCTCCCAAAGTGGTATTGTCCAGGTAGGTGCCTCCAAGGAAGATATTGCCTTGCCGGTCCAACGCCAGGCTGCGACCGAGGGCATCACCGGAACTGGCCAAACTCCGAGCCCACACCGCATTGCCGTCGCTGTCGAACTTGGCCAAGAACATATTCGCGTGGCCGTTGTTATCGGAAGCCACCTGAATGCCCCCGAAGTTCCCTCCATTACCCATGCTACCCACCACGAAGGCGGCATTATTCGAATCCACCGCCACACTCTGCCCATACGGGCTGCCGGTACCGCTCTGCTGCCAGAGGAAGTTGCCATTGGAGTCATATTTCACCAGGAACATGTTGTCCGCGGTGCCGGCGGTCAGGACGGACGGAGCGCCGTCAAATTGCACGTTGGCATCGTAGTAGCCCGTAAAGAGAACCGCGCCAGTGGAATCGACGGCCACGCCTCCGCCATAGTCGGTGGCGCTGCTGGCCCCGCGCCGGACCCACTGGAAGTTGCCGTTGGCATCATATTTCACCAGGAAGCAGTCCTGGCCGCCGACAGCGGTTAGTGTAGCGGTTCCGAAGGAAATCGTGCCATTGTAATTGCCGGGTAAATAAATGTTTCCGGCGTTATCCGTGGCCACCTGAAGGCCCCAGTTATCCGTGCCGCCGCTGCCGGCGCTCCGGGCCCACAGGAGGTTGCCCGCGCGATCATATTTGGCCACGAACAAGTCTTGCCCGCCCGCACTAGAAAAAACATTGGTACCCAAGACCAAGGGTATTGTTGTAAGTGCCGGCCACGATCAGGTTGCCAGCAGTATCATACGTCATGGAAACGACGCGCTCGTCGCCCGGAGTGCCGTAGGTCTTGAACCAGCCGTAGTTGGGCGAATATTCGACACTAAGCGTCGCCACTGCGCTGGTGACCGCGCCGTAATAATTGGTTGCCACAACGCAATAGTTGCCTGATTGAGCCGGTTGCGCGTTGTTGAAGACCAACGTGCTATTGGTGGCGTTGGTAATGGCCGCACCGTTGCCGAACCACTGATATGAAAGGCCAGAGCCGCTGATCCCGGCGTTAAACGTCGCATTGCCCCCCGCCAGGATGCCCTGGTTGGCGAGTTGGTTGGTGATGGCGGGAGCGGGCGTTAGGACCACAACCATACCATCCTGTCCCCCTTGGTTGTTCAGGGTGAACGGTCCAGCCGCTCCCGTGCCATTAAAGTAACCGCCCGCTGCCACATCACCGTCCAAACCCAGTGCCGCCGCGAGGAATACGCCCACGGGTGAACTGGTGACGAGGCGAGCCCAGAGACCGTTGCCGTTGCCATCAAACTTGAGCAGGAAGGCATTAGCCCCACTGGGAGAAAAGTTAAACCCACCACCGCCGGACGCGGCGTCCACGGCCCCACCCACCAGCACGTTGCCAAATTGATCCACGGCCAAGGCCGTGACACTGTCATTCCCCGGGCCAGCCACGCGCTGGGCCCAAATCCCGTTGCCGTTCGCATCGCATTTCAACACATAACCATCCGAGTTTCCGGCCGCTGGCAGAGCAAAACCGGCCAAGGTGGTGTTGTTTATGTAATAGCCCCCTACGAAGATATTCCCCTGGCGATCCAGCGCGATGTTGCGCGCCAAGCCACCGCCGGAACTGCTTAAGCTCTTAGCCCAAACCGCATTGCCGGTGCTGTCCAGCTTGGCCAAGAAAGGGTTCATATTGCCGTTGTTGCCAGAGGCGAACTGGATACCGCCAATGTTGCCCCCGTCGCCCATAGCGCCCACGACGAAGACCGAGTTATTGGTATCCACGGCCACGCACTGGCCGAACAAAGCCTGGCTGGTGGGACTAGGGGTTCCGCGCTGTTGCCAGACGAAGTTGCCGCTGGCATCATATTTCACCACGAACAGATTATTCCCGCCCGTGCTGCCGGACCGCAGGACAGCCGGCGCCCCGTCAAATTGCGCGTCGGCATTATACATACCACTGAAAATGACCGCATCCGTCGAATCCACTGTGACACCCACCGCTGCGTCGTTACTGCTGGAACTGGACTCATGGCGCGCCCAGAGGGCAATGCCGGAAGAGTTGTACTTCACCACGAAGCAATTTGCCCCGCCACTATGGGGCAGCGAAACGGTGCCAAAGGAAATCGTGTCGGTCGCGAAGCCGGGCAGGTAAACGTTGCCCGCTCTGTCCACGGCAATCTGGATGCCCCAGTCATCCGTGCCAGCGCCACCTGCGCTTCGGGCCCAGAGGAGGTTTCCGGCACGATCATACTTGGCCAGGAACAAATCCCGGTCCCCCACGCTGGTCAAAACGTACGAGCCCAGAGTCAGCGTGTTGTAATAGTGGCCCGCTACGTAGAGATTTCCGGCCGCATCGTAAACCATCGCGTTGACCGCTTCTGCTCCGGCGGTGCCATAAGTTTTGAACCAGCCGTAGTTGGGCGAATACTCCACGCCGAGGGTGACCACCGCGCTGGTGACGCTGCCGGAGGCGTTGGCGACAATCACTTGATAATTGCCGGCATTGGGGGCCAGGGCATTGGAGATGATCAGGCTGGGGTTGGTGGCCGCAGGCAGGTTCAAACCGTTCAACAGCCATTGGTAGGTGATGGGGTTGGAGCCGGAAGCCGTTACCTTGCTCGTCACGTTCCCACCCGCCAGAACGGTTTGACTGGGCGTGAGGCTGGTAATCGTCGGTGCGGCCTGGAGTTTGGGCGTGGCCAGAGAGGCGAGATAGAGCAGGACGCCAAAGGTTCTCAAAGCAGTGATCGGTGTAGCCGCAAAAAGGCTCAAAAGGCGCATAATAAAAGTTTTCATGTTTTGGCGTGGCTTTTTAGGGGGCGTCGTTGAGAGTGGGGACACTGGAAGCGAGTTGCAGGCGGAAGATGCCTTGTACCAACAAGACATTCCGATGCAGCCCAGTGATGGTTTTCCGATAAATACCGCCGAAAATGTCATCCCCATACCCGGCCAGGGCCAGGCCGTCGGGATCGGTAGCGCTAAATTGAACCTGAATGGCCCAGTTAATGGTGGAATACTCGACGCCGGCCGGCAGCTTGGTTGCGTAGAGGGCATCCCAGTTGTCATGCTTGGGATGGTAACGGTGTTTGAAGGTACCCGCATTGGCGCGCCAAACGAGGAAAAACAAGAACCCGGCGGGGGACAAACCCGCTGAACCTGGCACTTGAGTATCGTGTGCCCCATTGGGCTTCTCTCGGTAACGCATAAACTCACGGGCTGGGGTGGACTCCGACCCCGGCACAGAATGCAACTATCTAATCAGTAATGATAATTGTCAACATTAACTTTTAGAATTATTAAGCACGATCCGCAAAGTGGTCATTGCAAAAATCAGGTCGTTCATCGTTGGATGCTATTTCTGCCATTGGTGCCGATTGCGGTTGGCACCCAAGGAAATTCCCAAATGAATCCGGGAAGTTTTTTTTCAAGCAAATGGGAAACCGGACAAGCCATAAAAATTGGGAACAAATTCCTTTTGCAGAAATATAAACCGGCAGAAAGATGATGCGATGGAGATAGGATCTGGAAGTCAGAAACTTGAATTTGGAGTTACCAGCCATCCGTGTCCTCAGTGTCATCCGTGGTCAATTTCAGTTCCCATTTTTATGCCAGCTAATTTTTCTGCCATGTTGGGTATTTTGGATTCATTCCGCACTCCGCATTCCGCATTCCGAAATCAAGGGTTCCCTGTGGCTGATTACTGTTCACTGATGACTCTTCCCCCTCCGAATTTATTCCCTCCCGGAGGGAACCCCCTTTCCCGTTTCTCCCTTATCCTGTCGCCCGTGGGTCATCACGGACCGCGCGTTTGCAGTCCGCCAGACACCGTGTGTCGCGACCCGAACCATTCCTATTCCCCAGTCCCCACTTTGTGTTCTCGACCCTTTTAATGGGATAATAACCTGATGAAGATCCGGTAGCTCAAGGTTAGTCATCAACCGGCCCAAAAATTCTCGCGCTGTAAAAACCGTTCTCAAAAAATTCGACCAGGCAATATTCTTGTTCCGACTTTTTCGGTCCATCCCAGGTGTCCCATACGTATGTAATTTTTTCGCGTTTGGTCGGTTGGTATTTGATCGTTCTGTATGACGTGACCTTCCCTTTGGACCAAGAACGAATGGTGTCGGGGGAAGCAATGGAGATGCTTACCCAATCTGCGGGGTGAACCCGCTGATGATTTGATGATTCAGGGCTCACCGGTTGGATGAGATTAAGGGATAAGGGTCGCATGGTCAACTTGAGAACGACTGCTAGGTTTTGCTCGGAAACTGGCTGGAAAAATTGGAAACCGGCAATTAAGAACGCCAACGAATATGCAAAAACACCGGCGAATGTGTTATACCTAAGCGTTATACCAGTGCAAAACTGGTTTTATGTTAAAACCTAAGTGCTTATGGATGAATGAGAAGCGAAAATGGCGACCCTACCGGGAATCGAACCCGGGCTACCACCGTGAAAGGGTGGTGTCCTAACCGCTAGACCATAGGGTCGTCGCCGAACAACAAGCTAAGGCGTCGGTTACGGATTGTCACGCCTAATTTGTCGCGACTGGTTTTGGTGGGTCGGCCGGGACTCGAACCCGGGACCAATAGCTTAAAAGGCTACTGCTCTACCGACTGAGCTACCGACCCATTCAAAAACAGGCGCGTGAAAGTAAACGACCTGCCACCATCGCGCAAGTTCTTTTCTAACGTTATTTTTCCGGCCGTTTTAATTCACCGCCCCGAGACGTTTTCCCTGCGTCCCTAAAAACCACCGCCAACCTGGATTTTAGAATGGCGAAATCGAATCGCAGGCCTTATTGATAACACGGTAGGTTTCATCACCAACTCTCCGCAATCGTTGAAATTGCCGGGGCGAAATAATAGCAAAATTTTAGCGGTAATTTTGATCGGAGCATGCCATACTTTGGCGAATGAGCCTATGAATGAATTATCAAAGGTAACCGCTACAGTGTGTTCGCGCCGCGAATTTTTGCAACGAGGTGCGCTGGCAGCAGGCGCGATCACGCTGCCGTGTTATGTACCGTCCTCCGCATTGGGTCGTGATGGAGCGGTTGCGCCAAGCGAACGCATTGTGATGGGCGGGATCGGCCTTGGCGGACGCGGTTCCTATGATCTGGGCTGGATGCTAGGCCAGCAGGACGTCCAGTGGGTTGCCGTGTGTGACGTCCTCAAAAAGCGTCGCGACGCCGCCAAGAACACGGTTGATGGCAAATACGGGAACAAGGATTGTGCCGTGTATGCCGACTTGCGCCAGTTCCTGGCGGAGCGGAAGGATGTGGATGCCGTCTTGATTGCCACGGGCGACCGTTGGCATGCGCTGGCGGCGATTTGGGCCATGCGGGCGGGCAAGGATGTCTATTGCGAGAAACCGGCCTGTTTTTCGATCGCGCAGGGGCGGATGGTCGTGGAGACCGCCCGCCGGTATGGGCGGGTTTATCAAACTGGCGCCCAGCGTCTCAGCGAGCCCCCTCACGTGTTTGCCATCGAATTGGCCCGGTCCGGACGATTGGGCCAGATCCACACCGTTTATGCCGATTGCCGTTGGCGTGACGCAGCGCGTTACGACTGGTTGCCAGAGGAACCGGAACCGCCCAAGGATGAATTGGACTGGGATCTGTTCCTGGGACCATGTTCCTGGCGGCCCTACAATCGCGGCTATCTCAATTCCGGGTGGTACCGCTTCCACGATCTTGCCACCGATGTGGCGATGTGGGGTGCTCACACCGTCGCCCAGGCTTTGGCTCCCTTCGACATGGACAAAATTACCACCATCGAATTCGAGTATGCGGGGCCGGATGCCTCATTGGTGACCCGGCTGTCCAACGGGGTGAAACTGATTCTGTTCCGGGTGAGCGGCTCGGTGTGGCAGCCGTGCGAATACTGGCATGGGGCTTGTGGGGAACGGTTGGAGGGCTCCGAAGGCTGGGCGGCGGCGGCGGATGGTTATACGGTCACCGATGTTTCTTCGCCCGCGCTGTTGCTTGAATCCAGGAGAGTATTGACGGAGTACACGACCCGGACCCAACGCTCCCTGAACCACGTGCAGGATTTCTTCGACTGCATCCGCTCCCGTCGGCTCACGGTGGCGAATCCGGAGGTCATGTTCCGGTCCATGAGCATCTGCCTGGCCGCCGACATTTGCGGGCAATTGAAGCGCAACCTGAAGTTCGATCTGGGCAAGGCGGAATTTGTCGGCGATGTCGAAGCCAACCGGCTCGCCAGTCGTGCCATGCGTGCCCCATTCATTGCTTAGTTTGGAAACTGTCGTGAATCCTGGCCGACCACTCCTCACCGTCCTCCTGCTAACGGCGCTGACCGTGCTCGGAGCGGCTGAAAACCCGCGTACGATCTCAATCGTCACTGATCCCGCGCCCGGACGCGCTGCGCAACATGGCATCGGCAAGCTTGCGACCGCCCTTCGCGCCCGCGGCTGGACGGTTGAAGTGGTCAACTCCACCAATGCGGTTACCGGCGTGCGCCGGATTCTCACGAGCACCTCATCTGCCAATGATCTCACCGTGCCCGACTCCTTCTCCATCTCGCGGCCTGCTCAAAACCAGGATCGGCCCGGCCTCCTGCTCCATGGCGCTGATGATCGCGGACTGATGTACGCCGCGCTCGACGCCGCTGACCGGGTCGGCTGGGCGCGCGATGAGGCGGAACCGTTTTCCGAAATCCGTAACACCACCGAGCAGCCCGCCGTGCGCGACCGTTCGCTCTCGGTTTACGTGATGAATCGCGCCCATTGGGAGAGCCGGTTCTACGATGAGGGCTACTGGGAGCATTACTTCGACCTGCTCGCCACGAGCAGATTCAACCGGTTCCTTATCGTGTTCGGCTATGAAAACGGTGGTTTCCTCGCACCAGCATACCCGTATTTTTTCAACACTCCAGGCTTCGACACCGTGCGCATGAATGATCTCACGGCTGGGCAGCAAGACCGCAACCTGGCCGCGCTCAACCGCCTTATCGAAATCGCGCATGACCGTGGTCTGGCGGTGAGTCTTGGCATTTGGGACCACATTTACCGCGGTGGCGTGCAGAGCGGCGGCATCGAGTGGGAGAAGAATTTTGCCGGGCGCGTCGTACCCAATACCGTCACCGGTGTCACGCCAGAAAACCTCAACGCCTACACGCTTGCGTCGCTCAAGGAACTTCTCGCGCGGGTGCCGGCCATTGATGGGCTGCAATTCCGGGTTCACGAGGAATCCGGCCTCAAACGCTCTGAGATGGACGGGTTCTGGCGCGCCGTGTTTGAACATGTGCAAAAACAGAAACCCGGCCTATTGGTGGAGGCGCGTGCCAAAGGCATGCCCGACCGCCTCGTTGACAACGCCCTCAGCCTCGGCGTCAAACTACGCGTCGAGACGAAGTATTGGATGGAGCAAATGGGCCTTCCCTATCACCCTACGCACGTCAACCCGCAAAATCAGCGCGACCGCCGCCATGGCTATGCCGACCTCCTTCGCTATCCCCAACGCTACCAAATTGACTGGCGGCTGTGGAACGGAGGCACGACGCGGGTTCTGCTCTGGGGCGATCCCGACTACGTGCGCCGCTACTCGGCCAGCACCGCGCTTTACGACAGTCCGAATTGGGATGTGCAGGAGCCGCTCGCAACCAAGATGGAGGCGCAGCGGCCCGAGCTGCCGGTGTTCGAGCTGATGCCGGAAAAGTTCCGCCATTACCGCTACGAGTTTGAGCGTTACTGGCACTTCTTCCAAGTCTGGGGCCGCGTTGGATACAATCCCGCCACACCGGATGAAGTCTGGCAGCACGAATTTCAACGCCGGTTCGGAGCCGCCGGTCCGCACCTGGAAGCCGGGCTGCATCGCGCCTCGCAAGTGCTTCCGATGATCGTCGCCGCCGTGTACCCCTACCGCCTCTTTCCGACCACGCGCGGCTGGGCTGAACGCCAGAGCCTTGGAGCTTCGCTGACTGACTACGCCAAAAACGAGAGTACGGACATCCAGCAGTTTGAAAGTTTCGCGGACGCCGCGCGCCGCATCCTCGCCGGTGGCACAACGACGCGCCGCACGCCGGACACCACGAGCCGTTGGTTCGACGTGACCGCTGATGATATTCTCGCCTCCGTCCGGGCCGCTGAAGCCGCCGCCGGAGCCAAACGCGGAAACGAATTTAACGCCACTGTCGTTGACCTGAAAATCCTGGCCCAACTTGCCCGCTTTCATGCCCGCCGCGCGCTCGCCGCCGTTCACTACAACCTCTTTAAACAAAGCAAACGCAACGCCGAACTCCTCGCCGCCATCAACGGCGAGCGCGAAGCCATTGCCGCCTGGCGCGAACTCGTCGCCGTCGCCGGAGATCACTACGCATCGGATCTGGCCATGGGCGCGCGCAACCACGATCTCGCCGGCCACTGGAGAGACGAGCTGATAAAACTCGCGGCCGGCTTCAAAGAACTCGAACGCCAGAGCGGACCAGTTGAGGCGAACCAGAGCCATGAAGAAATCTGGGCACCCGCGCCGGTCAACGCGCAGGCCGCGCCCCGCGTCACGCACACCCCGCCCGTGACTATCCCCACCGGCGCACCGCTGCGCCTCACCGCTCGCGTCACCGCGCCGTCCGGCATCGCCACCGTTCGGTTGCGCTATCGCCACGTCACCCAGTTTGAAGACTACGAAACCCTCGACCTGCAGCGGACCGGCGATTCGGACGATTTTACCGCCATCGTGCCCGGTGAATTTCTAGTGCCGGAGTGGGACTTCATGTACTTCATCGAGGCCACGAGTAGCGACGGCCATGGCATCCAATGGCCCGACCTCGCGCACGAAGCGCCCTATGTGATCGTCAAACTGCAACGCAACTGACTGTGACCCGGTTCGCATTATTATGAAACATTTCTTTACGTTTGTCGGTATGCTGGTCGGAGCCCTGACGGCTTCGGCCTTCGCCGCGCCCTCGCTCACGCTGGACCTCGACCCCGCCGCCGCCGGACCGGGAAAATTCGCGGTGGAGGAAATTCGTCGGGAAGCCGCCGCGCATGGCATGACCATCATGGGTGCTGATGCGAAAACGTCCGCCGATGCCATTCACATCTCACTCACAGTGGGTGTGCTCGCAGAGTCCAATGCCGTTGCCCAAAGCTATGCAATAATGGTTCAAAGTGCGAATGGTATTCGCACCATCACGGTGCGTGGCACCGACGCCACCGGCGTCATGTATGGCGGGCTGGATATTGCGGAGGCGATTCGCACCGACACGCTCGATACCCTGAAGGACGCCATCCACACGCCGCATATTGCGCAACGCGGCATCAAGTTTAACATTCCGCTTGATTTGCGCACCCCCAGTTACTCTGATCCCTCTGATGCCGCGCAGGCGAATATTCCGGAAATGTGGAGCATGACTTTCTGGCGCGAGTTTCTCGATGACATGGCCCGCCACCGATTCAACGTCCTTTCGCTTTGGAACCTTCACCCGTTTCCCAGCATCGTGAAGGTGCCGGAGTTCCCCAACGTCGCCCTTGATGACGTCTGGCGCACCACCGAGAAATTGGACGAGAAGTTTGATGGCAGCGGCAGGAATTTCATCCGGCCGGAGATGCTCGCGCATCACGAGGTAGTCAAGAAACTGACCATGGCTGAGAAGATCCAATTCTGGCGCGAGGTCATGCAACTGGCGAAGGAACGCGGCGTGGAGGTGTATTGGTTTACCTGGAACGCCTTTCTTTTTGGGGCGGATGGCAAAGACGGCATTACTGGTGATGCCGGAGCGCCTCGCTCCATTGAATATTTCCGCGCCAGCGTCCGCGAGACCATCAAGACGTATCCGCTGCTGGCCGGTTTCGGCATCACCGCCGGTGAGAACATGCGCTCGGACATGGGTGGCGGGATGACCAAGGAGAAGTGGCTCTGGGCAACCTATGGCGAGGGCATCCGCGATGCGCTCAAGGCGGAGCCCCAGCGGAAATTCCGGCTCATCCACCGCTTTCACCAGACCGGCCTGAGCGATATCCAGAATGCGTTTTCCGAACTGCCCTGCACGCTTGACCTCAGCTTCAAATACGCGATCGCGCACATGTATTCCGTGCCGAGGCCGAAGATGATTGATCCGGTGTTGCCGCTGCTCAACCCTCAACTCCGATCCTGGCTCACGGTTAGAAACGACGATATTTACAGCTTCCGTTGGGCCGACGCCGGTTACGCCCGTGCGTTCATCAAGGGGATTCCGGGTCCCGATAAAATCGCCGGTTTCTACATGGGCGCGGATGGTTATATCTGGGGCCGCGATTACCTGGCGAAAGACGCGGTTGCGCCGCGGCCGACCGTGATGCAAAAGCAGTGGCTTTCGTTCACATTATGGGGTCGTCTGGCTTATGAACCCGACTTGCCATCGGCCACGTTCCAACGCCTTACCACGGCGCGATTCCCCGGAGCAGAGACGTCCGCGCTGACCGACGCCTGGGCGGATGCGTCAAAGGTATTTCCTTTCATCACCCGCTTTTTCTGGGGGGACATTGATGTGAAATGGTTCCCCGAGGCCTGCCGAAGAAAGGGCGGTTACTACACGGTGCGCCATTTTATCGAAGGCGGCGCCATGCCCGGCGCCGAAGTGCTCAACATTATCGAATGGCGCACTGCGCTTTTGGCGAACCGGAAGCCTGAGGGCACCACCCCGCTCGAAATTGCCGCCACCTTGGAGGCCAACGCTGCCAGCGCGCTTAAGGCGCTGCCGCAACTGCAGCGTGCCGTCATTACTCCCTCCGGCAACGCGAAAGAGTACGTTGCCACCCTCGGCGACATCGAGACCATGGCGCACCTTGGCCTTTACTACGCAGCGAAGATTCGCGGTGCCTGCAGCCTCGCGCTCTTCGACAAAACCGGCGATACCCGGCAACAATCCAGTGCCGTGCAGCAGCTTGAGGCGGCCTTGGATCACTGGAAGAATTATTCCACCGCCTACACCCGCCAATATATCCAGCCCGTGCTATATAACCGCGCCGGCTCGGTGGACATCCCCGGGCAAACTGCGAATGTTGCCGCCGACGTGCAGATGGCACGGGCTTGGAAAAGCGGAACCATTGACGAAGCCGGGATCAAACGCTCCGGAACGGAAGCCGGTTTTAAGCAGTGAAACAAGTCAAGAATTGACATATTATGAATCGCAGTCTCGGCGTCCTTCTACTTGTATTTGGAATCGTCGGATCGTTTGCCGTCGATCCGTCTTTGGCGGGCAAAGACCGCCTGAACATCGAGCTTCTGAAAACACTCGATGCAAAAGGCAGTTATATCCGGCTTGAAGGACGTTCCCTTTTCATAACCAGTAACGTTGCCCCAAAAGCACAACGGGCGGGCTTCTGGTTCGATATCGAGCCAGACCCGGCCGCACCGGTCCTGCTGAACAAGTCGCTACCGGGTGCATGGGATGTGGCCGTTGTCGGGAACTATGCATTCTTGTGTGACTACACAAAATTTCTGACTGTTTTCGATTTGCGGGACCACCAATGGCAGCAGGTGGCCAAGCTGGAGATGCCTTCGATGACGGAGAACATCACCATCCGCGGCAAGCTGGCCTACGTCGCCAACCATATCGCGGGCCTCACCATTGTGGATATCGCCGACCCGGCCAAGCCCACCATGGTCAGCAATTTCAATCCCCACATTGACTGTGACGGCTTGGCACTCTGGAAGAATTATGCGGTTCTCTATGCGCACTGGGAAAGCCGCCTTGTCTTGGTTGATATCACCGATCCAACCCAACCGCGGCAGGTGGGTGTGTACCAGCACGACAAGAAAACCTTTAACCAGGGTGAGGTGACCGTGGACGGTGGTTTTGCCTATTGTACGGCCAACAACGGGTTGGTGCTCGTGAACATCACCGATCCGGCCAACCCAACGTTGGCTAGGACCGTTGAGATTAAAGGCGGCATCACTGACGTGGCGGTGAATGACGGCTTTGCGTTCCTCGCAGCCAAAACCAATGGCGTCCGTGTCCTCAATGTCTCCAACCCCGTCAACCCCGTCGAAGTGGGCCGCTACACAGGGTGTCAGGCTTCTGAACTAGCCGTTCTGCGGATTCCCCAGCCCGATCAAAACACCTCTGCACGCGCGCGCTACTACGTTTACGTGGCCGGTGGTCCGGCCTCGCTGCTGCTTTTCCATGCTCCTGTCCAAGCAACGGTTGTAAAATAGCTGGTACAAACTCGATAGAAAATTATGCCTCTGAAAACGATCCGAACTTTACGTAATTGCCCAGGCTGGGTCATCGGCTCAAGCCGTTGCCGGTCAGCGATGAAACAGATTCAGTCCCTCCTATTCGTTATCGCGCTACTCGCACCGCTGGCGGCGCTGCCTGCCGCCGACTCAACCACGATCCCAATCAACTCGCCGGCGTTTGTGTTCTCTCCCGGAAACTGGACCGGTGATGCGGGACGCGCCGGGAACAATTTCCGCCAAACCTGGAACCCGTATGCCTATTGTCGGGTGGCCTGGGAAACCGGTAATCGCAAACCGGTGGCGAAAATCCTCCTGGATACTTCGACCTATCCGCTCAAGTTCAAGCCGCCGCAAATCGCGTATAATATTGATGGAGTCTGGAGGTCCAAAATCGCCTGTACCAACGAAATCCTCATCGAGGAGATCACCGGTGCCGGAAAGCATGAGCTGAGCGTCTATCTGCATCAGTCGCAGCAGATCGAACGCTGGGGCAGCGAAGGAAAAAGCGGTTTGAACGTGCTCCGGATTACCGGTCTGCAAGTGGATACGGGCAGCAAGCCAATCCCCGCGCTACCGGAATCAAAATGGGCGATGATCATTGGCGACAGCATCACCGAAGGAGTTGGTGCCACTGAGCTGGCGGCCTATTCCCACCTGGTAGGGCAGGCGCTCCAGACGCAGGGATACGAGTATTGCATCAACGCCTGCGGGTGGAGCGGCTGGATCAATAAGGGCGACAATCCTCCGGGTGATGTTCCGGGTTATTATTTCATCACGAATTCCATCAATGGCGTGGGCGGCCGCTATGAGGACACTTTGAGCCGTTGGAACAAGATTGACGGGAATAACCACTCCCTGCTCGATTCCAAGGGACACATCAGCGCCTATGGCCAAATCGGCCAGGAACCGTCGGTGATCCTGATCAATTACGCAACCAACGATTCCCTGCACAAATCCAACCCGAGCGATACGTTCGCGAGCATCATCCAAGGTCTGGCCGCTTTGCGCAAAAGCGCGCCCGAAGCGCAAATCATCCTGCTGATTCCTTTTGGCCAGTATTATGCCAAGGAATTGAAGACGGCGGTGGCAATCCATAAGCAGAACCATCCCGGTGACACCAAGCTCTCGATCATAGACCTTGGACCTTCCGTGGCGAAGACGCTGTCGGCGAAGAACGGCCTGATGGGCGGCCTGCATCCCAACGATCGCGGTCATGCGATTTTCGCAGCTAAAATCATCCCACAACTGATGATGATCCTGAAATGATACGCTCACATTACTCCTCTTGGTTGAGAAAACACCAAGCCTGTCTGTAAGGTTCTCGGAAAGTTTGAACCGCACCCGTTCCCATGCTCCAATCCTCGCATGATTACATCGTCTAAAACCACCGGTTACGCCGTCTGGGCATGGACCATCTGCTTGTCGAGCGGATGGATTATGGCGGCGGATACCCTGCGGCTGAAGCCTGGAGTTCCCGTGGTGGTTGCCCCGTCCGAACCCGGCCCTGTGCTGCGCGCGGCGGAGGATCTGCGCCGGGATTTGCAATGGGTTTTGAATGCTCCCTCCCCCCGCTTGGACCGTCCGCCTGCTGATCCGAACCTCCCGGCGATTGTGATCACGTCCCAGTCGGCGGATTCGTCCGTGCGCGGTGCTGAGGCACATGCGGTCTCTGTGCAGGGGCAACGCGTGGTGCTGCAAGGCGCGGATATGCGCGGCGCGATTTACGCCATTTACAGCTTCAGCGACCTTTTCCTGGATATGCCGCCGTGGTGGTTTTGGGCAGGTTGGAAACCAAAACCGCGCCGCTTCGTAGAGGTGGCGGCGGACACCGATCTGCACTGGAAATCGCCGCAGGTGAAATGGCGCGCTTGGTTTCCCAACGATACCGATCTCCTTTCGCCTTGGATGAAGAATGATTATGAGACCCGATGGAACCTTATGGTTGAAACCATGCTTCGCTTGAAATTAAACATGATAGATATTGGCGAATTGTTTGATGATAGCATCCGCAAGGTCCGCATTCCGCGGGATCGTGGCCTGGCAATCACGACCACCCACCTCGCTCCCTTCGGCGCAACGTTGAAAAATTGGGGCAAATACTGGAGTGCCCAGGGTCAATCCGTGCCCCCTCCGCTAACGCTGGCCAACGTTAGCGGTCTGGAACAGTTTTGGGAGCATCATATTCGCATTGTGCAAAAGGAAAAACTGGAAATGTTATGGATGATTGGTTTTAGGGGAGATGGGGACAAAGGTTTTTACAAGACTTTTGCCGATGCGCCTGCCGATGATGCCGGTCGCGCCAAAAACATCCAGAATATGATGCAGCGGCAAGTGACGCTCTTAAAGAAGGTCACCGGTGAGGCACATCCGGCCATGCGCACGGTTTTATATGATGAATGTTCGGATTATGTGGCGTCCGGCCTGCTTCATCCACCCGATGAACCCAGTTTGATCTGGAACTTCGTGGCTGCGCGGCGCGACCATTTTCCTGCCGCTGACTTGCGTCAGTACCGCGCTCCTGCGGAACGGTTGTTAGGGTACTATTTCAACATCCAGTTTACCAGCACGGGATCGCATTTGGCGGATGGCGAAGGACCTTGGAAGATGGAGAAAAACCATCGAATAGTGCTCGAATCCGGTTCCAACTTCGTTTTCTCGGTCGTCAACTCGGGTAACACCCGTGAGTTTTCCCTCACTTTACAGGCGCACGCCAGGATGATGTGGGATTTCAACCGCTATGATTCCAGCAAATTCGTGGAGGAATTTTGCCAGCGTTATTGGGAGCCGGAGCACGGCGCGCGGGTAGCCAAGCTTTACCGGGATTATTTTGAGGCGTACTGGCAACAGCGCAAGGCGGACCTTCCCGACTTTCCCCGGCAATATATTTTCCAGGATCTCCGCATCGCGCGTGCCACTCGCGAACTCATGACGGCCGCCCGCTTGGGCCAAGTGTCCGATGCCCTGCTCGATGACCGTGGTATGGGTTATTTCCGAATCGTGCCAACTGATAACGGAACGACCTCGAAGCTCGACGCGGTGATATCCGGCAACACACGCGCAGCGGAACAGTTTGCCGTTGTGGCGGACCAGTGCGCAGCCCTCTCACCGCAACTCGCCCCTCAAGGCCGGACCTTTTTCGACCAGAGTCTGCGCGTGCAAGCCTCGTTCATGGCGGCGGCATCCCGGTGTCTGGTAGCCGTCGCGCAGGGGTTCAAAGTGAAGTCGGACCAGGCGGCTTTTGAAAAATGGATGCGCCAGGCAGAGGCGGAGGCCAAGGCCATGCAGGCAGCCTTGCAAACTGCGGCCACCGGCCCCTTTACAGACTGGTATGTGGGAGAGAAAGTATTCGGGCTGAAAGAAACCCAGGACATGATCGCCCGACGGACGCAAGGGTCCATCAAGCCCGCGCGGTAGTTTCAGCCGTTCCCTTGGTAAGGTGCACCAAAGTTATATCAGGGATAAGCGCAACATCAGCGAAAATGCACCAATATTTTGAACTTGTTGGCGGTTGACGGAAAGATACCATTGCCACAATGAGACCTTCAAACCGGCTGGTGGTAATGATAACGACTGCGGCATTGGCAATCGTGGTTCAGGCGGCATCTCCAAACCAAGGGGATTGGCCGGAATTTCGTGGCCCCACGGGCCAGGGCATTTCGGCAGCGAAGAATCTTCCCGTAGAATGGTCCGCGTCGAAGAACGTCGCATGGAAGCAGGCGATTCCCGGGCTGGGCTGGTCGTCTCCCGTCGTCCAGCGGGGACAAGTCTTTCTCACCACCGCAATCGTTGGCACCAACGGCGGACCATCGTTACACGCGCTGTGCCTGGATGCTGTCACGGGACGGTTGCTGTGGAATACCGAGATTTTCAAATCCACCGAGACTCAGGCAAAACCCATGAATGGCAAGAACAGCCATGCCAGCCCGACGCCGGTGCTGGAAAGTGACCGCCTATATGTTCATTTTGGCCATAACGGCACCGCCTGCCTTGATGTTACCGGTAAAATCATTTGGCGCATGAATAGCCTGAGTTACCCCCCGACGCATGGTAACGGCGGTTCGCCTATCCTGGTGGACAATAAATTGGTCTATAATGCCGACGCAACTTCCGCCCCCTTTATCGCGGCATTGGATAAAGCAACCGGGAAAGTCCTCTGGAAGGTGAACCGCGAGACCCTGGCTAATAACAAGTTTTCATTTTGCACGCCGCTCCTCATCACGGTGAATAGTCAACCGCAAATCATCAGTCCGGGCAGCGGTGCGGTCTCAGCCCTCGACCCAAAGGATGGCCACGAAATCTGGCGCGTTCGCTATGGCCAGGGGTATTCAGTGGTTCCACGCCCCGTGTTTGGTCAGGGACTGGTTTTCATCGGCACCGGCTTCAACCGCGCGGACATCCTGGCCATCCGTCCCGATGGCCATGGCGATGTGACGGACACGCATTTGGCCTGGCGTACCACGAAGGGAGCGCCGCTGACCCCCTCAATGCTGCTGGTTGGTGAAGAACTCTACGCGGTCTCGGATGACGGACTGGCAAGTTGCTTCGAGGCCAAAACCGGCAAGGTTCATTGGCAGGAACGCCTGGGTGGAAAATACTCGGCATCGCTCCTGGCGGCGGATGGCCGTATCTACCTGCAAAATGAGAGCGGCACCGGCACGGTCCTCAAGCTGGGCAAAACGTTCACGACGCTGGCCACCAATTCCCTGGCGGAACGGTCGCTAGCCTCGTATGCGGTGGCGGACGGTACCTTGTTCATCCGCACGGCGGAAAACCTTTATCGAATCGCCAATCAGCCGTCAAAGTAGGGGGAACCGTGCAATGATGCTTGAAAAAACTCCTCGTTGTTGCCGTGTTGGCGCTTGGTTACTCGCTTCCCTAACACTTCTCCATGCCGCCGAGGTGCCACCGAATGACGCCGCACAGCGCATGAGCCGTTATAACGTCGTTTGGAACTGCCCGTCCAAAGACGCCAGCGGTGTGATGCCCATCGGCAACGGCGATATTGCCGCCGGCGTCTATGCCATCGAGGATGGCGACCTGTATCTGCTACTGGCCAAGAATGATACCTTCAATTACATGGGCGACCTCTACAAGACCGGACGGATACGGGTCTTGCTCGGACCCAATCCCTTCAAGCAGGGAAAGACCTTTCGTCAGACCCTCGATTTACCGAGCGACTCAATCCAAATCGAAGCGGATGGAGTCACGCTGCGTATATGGGCGGATGCCAACCACCCGGTCTATCATGTCGAGATCAACTCTTCGCACAAGCTCGTCGTTACGGCCCAACCGGAATTCTGGAAACGGTTCGACTTTTGCAGTTACAATGTTGCCAACTTCTATAGTCCGACGAGCGCCCTGCCGCCGGGCACCGAGCCTCCCCAGGATGTGCGTTTGGAACGCGCTGGAAAATTGCTATAGTATTATCCCGTCGGCGACCACAGCGTTTATCCCGACGATCTGAAATTTTACGAAGTCGAGCACATGGCGGCAAAGTTTGCCGATCCCTTTCGCTTTAACACCTTCGGCAACCTGCTCGAAAGCCCGGCGCTGAGACGGAGCGCTTCGCGGCACGGGAAATACCTTTGATCTCCGTATTCATGCGCTGACGATGCAGACGCCGAAGGCCGGGACTTGGATCGAGACGATTGAGCGGCATACGGCTCGTCCGGTGGACACGGTCCACGAGTGGGAGAACCATTGTGCGTGGTGGACGAACTTTTGGGATCGAAGCTGGATTATTGCCTCAGATCGCACGCTGCCGTTGGACGCGCGCGAACGATTCAATGGCGTACCATCACTCTCCGGCAGCCGCGAAGAGGAGGATGGTGCGGCGCTGGCCGCGCAGAGCCATAACGTCTTCCGCCTTCTAATGGCCTGCCAGAGTCGCGGGCGCGTTCAGACCAAGTTCAACGAGGGCCTCTTCACCCGGCAAGCACGACGGTTTTCTGCTGGACACCTTTCCCAGCCTGGCCTTGCGGCTGATTGCCGGCAACCTACAGCAACAGTTCCCCAATGCGCTCAAGCCCAATATCTGGCAGCACATCGTGGTGGTGTTGGATCACGGCACTTCGCGCCTATATCTGGATGGCCAGCCGGTGCGGAGCAGTAAGTGAAAATTGCCAGCCCCCTTTGCTTGACGCATCGGAACCCAACCGATACGTTTTTCGTCGTACTCATTATGAAAAATACAATGCGTTTAAATCCGAAGTCTCTGGTGAACTCATTCACTTCACTCCTGACTCTGGCTGGCCTCGCCATCGCCCTCACCGTCGCCTCTGGTGTCGCTGCCGATCTGGAACCCACGCTGGGTAAAAAAGGAACACTGCTCCTCGAGGAGAAGTTTGACGGCACCGAAGTTCCCAAGACCTGGCGGGCCAACACCGGCAAACTGCGGGTGGCTGATGGCGCCTTGCATGCCAGCGAAAAGAAATCCGACAGTCATATCGGCGCGTTTCGTTATGCGTTACCCGTGCAGGATTGCGCGGTGCAGATTGATTTTCGCTTTGATGGAGGCCGTACCTTCAATCTCGGCTTCGACCCAGCCCCCGGAGAACTGAAAAAGAAGGGTCACCTGTTCTCGCTGACGGTCACCGCCAGCCAATGGGGCATCATGGAGCATAACGATAAGGCTGATCCGAATTCAAAAGGGAAAAAACACGCGTCGGGGAAGGTGAATTTTGAAAAGGGAAAATGGTACACGTTGCTGCTGGAAACCAAAGGCGAAGAGGTCGTGGTGCAATCCGCCGGCCAGGAAACCATCCGTGCTTCGGCCAAGGATTTCCGCGTCAAGAAACCCGGCTTGGTATTTCGCGTCGGCGGCGATGACGATCAGGAAATCAGCTTCGACAACGTGAAGGTGTGGGAACTCAAGCGGGCTGCGGGCGATTCCTAATCCGGTATTTTCCCTGCTTTGCAAGATAGCTAGGTCCACCCAACAGAGCAAATGTACGCTGTATGAAATATTATCCAATGACTTCCAAAAGCACGTTCACATTTGGACGGTTGGTTCCTTCCAAGATCAAATCCACCATCAAACGCTGGTTGTTTTTGATCGCAATTAAAGGGAATCTCTACAAATGCCCCGTATGCGGCGCTGGTATAAATGCCTTCAATCGTCTGCCAGACTATTTTATAAAAGAGCTGGATGCACACCAATACATGTATTCCATTCTGGCAGAGGAAACCCTGAATGTTTTGTCATTTGAGTGTCCCCTCTGCGGCGCGTACGATCGGGATAGACTCTGTGCGATCTACTATGAGGAACTGTTCCGCACCTTGAATCCTGCAAGAACCTACCAGTTCATAGAATTTGCCCCGTCACGTTACCTCAAGCAACAGGTGCTAAAATATCCCAACCTAAGGTATCGTTCTGCTGATTTGATCCGAAATGATGTGGATAACCAGGTTAACATCGTCCACATGCCAAATTATGCTGATATGTCGATTGACTTCTTCATCTGTTCGCACGTTCTAGAGCACGTTCAGAATGACCGGGCTGCCATGAGCGAACTATTTCGCATCCTCAAGCCAGATGGACTGGGGATCATCATGGTTCCCATATTATTGACGCTCAATGAAAACTATGAAAACCCCGAACTGACAACGGAAGCGGATCGTTGGCGACATTTTGGACAGCACGATCATGTGCGGATTTACTCAAAAACAGAGTTTGTCAAACGATTATCCGAGGCAGGATTTAAGGTGTCACAACTGGACGTGAATCACTTTGGCATCTCAGTATTTCAACGGCACGGAATACACCCGCGATCCGTGTTGTATGTGGTGTCAAAAACCTCGACTTAACCATAATGTCTATCACTGAACACTAGACCTTTCGTGTATTTATAAGAAACAATATATACATGTATAGTTTTTTTATAATTTTTCTAAGTCATTTCCATAAATTAAGTAACCGGATTGGATTAGTCTGGTGGACTTCTACCGTTATTTTTCTCACTGGAGACCTTCGAGCTGATGCTGCAACTTTACTTGGCGATGCGATTCTTGAGCCGGAAGCGCTGAATTTTGCGCGCGGCACCTACGGCACCTGCATCAACGGCCAGACCTTTCAGATTGATGCCGTGGCGTCGTTAAAGGGATGGCAGTATGGAACGTGGTTCGACGCCAAGGGCCGGCTCTGTGTCGGACGGCGGCAATTACCTGTGGGAGTGTGGCAACGCCTGGCATTTGATGATTATCGAATCACCCATACGGATGTGCATAATGTTGCCGTGCTGGGCCTGTGTCCTGCTGATGGCACGATACACCTGGCGTTTGATCATCATGGCAGCCCGTTGCATTATCGCGTGTCGCGTCCCGGTACAATCACGGCACCGGCGCAGGCGGATTGGTCCCCCTCTTTGTTCAGTCCCGTTACCGCGGAACTGGTCAAGGGCCACGCCTTGAATGCGTTGACGTACCCTGAATTCTTCGCCACGCCCGATGGGCGGCTGCAACTCTACTATCGCATCGGCGGAAGCGGCAACGGCGACAGTCATCTGGCGGAATACAACCCTGGCAAGGGCGGCTGGACGGTGAAGGGCGTGTTCGTCAGCAGTAATGGCACCTACGAAGGCAGTCGTGCGCGCAATGCGTATCACAACGGCTTTGATTACGGTCCGAAGGGCCGTCTGCACACGACGTGGGTTTGGCGCGAAATGCTCGATAATGGGCAATGGGGGCTGTTGAATTGTCATGGGCTGCAGTACGCCTTCAGTGATGACGATGGCCAGACGTGGTATAATAACGCGCTGGAAAAAATCGGGGTGGTTAAACAGGATCCCGTGCATCTCGAATCCACCAAAATCATGGTCAAACCGTTGGCCTACCGGTGGGGGATCATGAACCAGGTGACCCAAATTGTGGATGGGCGCGACCGTGTTCATGTGGTGATGTGGCAAAACCCACCCGGAGCGCCCGCTGGTTCCAAGGACATGAATACCTGGCGCTACACCCATTATTGGCGGGATGAAAAAGGCCAATGGCATGAGCAGCAACTGCCGTTTTTTGGGCGCAAGCCATTCCTGCTGGCCGATGCCGAAGACAACCTGGTGCTCGTCTATACCAAACCAGCCAACCTGGAGTATCATGGGGCGGATGTCGGCGGGCCATTGCATATTGCCACGGCCTCAGCGAAACGGGAATGGAACGATTGGAACGACGTGTATTCATCCGCAAACTCGTTTGTGGGGGAACCGCGGGTGGACAAGTATCGCTGGCAGAAGGAGCGGGTATTGTCGGTGTACACCCAGGAAGCACCGTTGAAACCCGGGCAGCCCAGCCGGCTCCATGTGCTGGATTTCAAACCGTGAATTCAACCGGGGAAATAACCAGAGACTGCTGGTCTGGTCTCATGGGGCATGTTCTGCCGGCGCGCCGCGCTGGTACAAAACCGGTCGCTCCAATGGTGGCAGTTTGAATTCCGTTCCGTTCGCGCCCCGCTCGATGAGCAGGTGCCACTCATTCGGGTCGGTGCTGCCTTCGGGATGACTCAATGATTTCGAGCCGACTTTGGTGGGGCCATCCACACCGTTTGCAAAAAGAAAATTCGGCGTGCGCTCAAAGATGAACAGGGAAGCTGTCGCGCGTCCTTTGCCATTGCCACCATGGCCAAAGCAGCGAATCTGATCGCAATCGCTCACTGCCAGCATGGGTTTATTGCCTTCGTATTTGGTGCCGAAGATGGAGACCTGGCGCGCACTCCGCAGCTCGCTGGTCACCTGTTGCGGGCTGAATTGATAGAAGTGGAGTGGTCCTTGTGCGCCATCCACAACCAGGCGGGCACCCCGGTAATTATACCAGTTACCCCCGCCATGGCCGGTAATCAGCACCGGCGGTTGGGTTCGGGGTTCCTCGGATGCGCGGTCGTTGCGTGGCCGCGGTGCAAACCCGTAAATGGACTGTTCCTGAATCTCCACGCCGCGAAACACCGAGCGCCCTCCGGAACGCCAGTGGAGCGCTTGTGCGCCTGCGATATCCCGCGCCGCAAAGAGACCGAGAAACGCGAGGATGGTCTCCGCCTCCGCCGTGTCGGCGGTACGGACCAACGGAGCCGGCTTTTTGCTATCAGCAAACGCCCCTGTGGCGGTGGCCACTACGAAGGATAGATGTTGTCCGGCACCGATAAGCTTGGTGCGCGGCTTTAATTCCAAGGTCCGGCTGATGCGATAACAGCCCTTGGGAAGCATGACAATTTCACTCTGATCAATTGCCCGTTGCAGCGCGTCGGTGTCATCCGCCACCCCATCGCCTTTGGCATGATACGGTGCGCTTTTCACGTTGGCGGCGTTCTTGGATTCAAAGTTGGGAAAGTCCGGTCTCCACAGGTGTCGTGCCTGCAAACCGTCGGGTGGCGTCTTGTCCGGTTCAACGCGGCGCCACTCCGGTATTCGTTGGCCATCGGCATAGACTGGATAGCGATATTCCACACCCTGGTTTGGGCGCGGGCTGGAAGTATGCGCATACGCCTCGACTCGTAGCCAGCCATTCGGATTGCCGGCCAACTCCACCTTTTGTTTGGCGTCCCGGACCACCTTGGTGGCGTTACGCACATACACATTGTTCAGATACACGCCACAATCCGATGCTACCGCTACCCGATTTGGTTTTTGCAGTGTCTCACCCTCAAAGACGATTTCGCCATCCACCAGAGTGAGTTGCCCCTGATTGGCACTCAAATTTTCTCCCACTTGAATCAAGGGGCCGACACTGCGGTCGGCAATGATGCGCAGGCCTGCCGCCACCAGCGTCTGACGGCTGGTGCTGCGGATGGCGGCTTCGGTTTGTCCACGTAACGTAAAGCCAGTGATGACAGGCGTTGGCTGGGTTCCGGACATATACCCTGTGAAGTCGAGCCCAATGCGCCCGCCGATGATGGTGACGCCCGCGCTGCTGCCCCCTGATCCAATCCCTCCCTGAATGCCGATCAGGCCATGCGTTGCGTCAATCGTGCAATCTTCGATGGCGGAACCTTCCGCAGCCTGGTGCCGCAATGCAATCGCCCCCGGATTCCCTTCGCCGATGACGATGTCTAGATTCACCAGCATCTGGTTCATGGAGATGTTGGGCTGTTCGGTTTCCGGCCCCAAGCCATCGCCCACCCGTCCGGCGGTCGTTGGATTCAGATAGCCGCGAGCCCAGAAATAGACGGTGTATTTGGGCTTTTGCGGATCGCTGAATCCAACCGAGCGCGGGGCCAGAATGAGCCGGGGACGCTGCGCGCCAGCGCGGGAACCGACCAGCAGGTTGGGGAACAGGTGGCCGCCCAGAACGCGTCCATTTGAACGACGGTAAAGCTGCTGAATGCAACTCAGTGTATCCGAAATGCGGTAATCGCCCGACGGGAAGAAACACACCATTTGATGATCCCGGGCGAAGTTGGCCGCCGCTTGCAGTGCGCTGGTGGAATCCTTTTTACCGGTGGGATCGGCATTGAACGGGCTTTTGGTCACATCCACGTACCCCAAGGTTGCCAGGCGTTGATCTTCAAGCGCCCCTGGAATTTCCAGGTTCACCAGATCAGGAAACGGTCCTTTGACCGTGGGCGATACATAGCGCAGGTACGTGTCATCCAGCACGGGTTGCTTTGCTGGAGCAGCTGCCAAGGGCTGGAGACACGCGACG
Source organism: Verrucomicrobiota bacterium (assembly GCA_037139415.1). Classification (NCBI taxonomy): domain Bacteria; kingdom Pseudomonadati; phylum Verrucomicrobiota; species Verrucomicrobiota bacterium. The sequence goes on from JBAXGN010000042.1 coordinate 29,433, forward strand.
GCCAACCCATAACCAATGGAACCTGCCAGGAGGTATTTCATATTATTTATGTTCATGACTCAATAAGGTCGACAGATGGTCCCCGCGCCCGTGTTCGGCTAGGTAGATGGACCAGGGGTGGTTCCCCCGCAGGTAAGCCACAATGCCGTTGAGCAAACCCCGCGCATACGCATTGGAGGCCACGGCCAGCATCGCAGCCAATAGACCATGCAGCAGGTTGGGTGATTTCATTTTGTTATTCGGTTTGTTTTGTTCATTTCATTGTTTCCGTGGCAGGCCGGAATGACGTTTGCCGTTTACCACAAAATCCACGGTGTTTGCCAGCGCGGAGCCTTGCGATACGTTCCAAACCTGGTTGCCGATCCAGACGCTGGAAACCCAAGTCGCGTGCGGATTCAAGTTTGCCCGCTTAAGTGCATTGTCGATCAAGGTCTTGATGTTCACTTTGGGCGGAGCGCCGCGCAGCCCTTGGAGGCGATAGACTATGCGCCCGTCGCTGGAAGCTCCCGCATCGAATGCGTAATCCCGCTGTCCATCACTGAACGCGAAGGCGGACCAGTCTTTGCCGTACCAATCAAACCAAATCAGAATCTCCTGCCGGGAAGGCGCCTTAGGCTCAGGACTGGAAGCCAAGCGGATGCCCATCGCTGCCGTGTGATCGCCCCGGTCAATATCCAAGCGCGAGACAATATCGAGTTCCGCCTTGAAGTCTTTGAGGTCGGCGGTGAACAACGGAAACTCGAGCGGACAAAACTCGATGCCCTGCATGGTCACGGTTTTGCTGGCCGGATTACTACGGTTCCAGGTCCAACCGCAACTGCCGTCGGTGTGCCGATGAATGGTTTGGTCAAATTGGGGAACCGGACCGGGGGGCTGTTCCCCATCTGCTCCACTCACAAGCGTGAAGCCCTGCGCCAAAGCGATGCGCGTCTCGCGCCGGGACAACGCGCCGACTCCAGGCTGGAAGGTTTGTTCCTCGATTTTAGCTCGCGGCCAGTCGGCGGCGGCGGGCAGGCTGCGCACGGCGAAGTCGTTGGCCTTGATCCAATGCTCCGCGTTGGTCGGGCCGTTGTAGAATTGCAGGCTGGCCTTGGGTTCGGTTTCCTGGGGCAAACCTTTAACCGGCAGATCGCATTCTCCGACATCCCGCCATTGTGGCCAATACCGGGTGCGAAACTGGCCGCGCACCAGGTTGCTTACCACCTGCAAGCGCAAGGCCACGGTGTAATCATCCAGTGGCACGATGGCAATGGTGCGCGGGCGATCATTTTCCTCGCGCCCCATCACCACGGTCAGCCGGTCGGCGACCAGCTCCTGGCCGAGCTTGATCATGTTGCCTTTGTCATAGAACCAGACCAGGTCGGCCTGCTCCCAGCGGGCGGTCGGGGCATTGCTGAAAACCACGGAAATCTCCAGGGGCGCCGCAGAAGCTTTCGGCAGGGGGCGCACCAGCACGTTTCGGGCGTCGTTCGCTTTGCCCCACATGTTGCCCGGCTGAACGCGCACTTCGAGACCGCGTTCCATGACCCGCCACGCTTGCTGATCTTCGCGCAGCCAGGACCAACCGTCGGCCAGTCTGTGCTTGAAGTCGTCGTGGAACAGGCCTTGCGACGTTTTGGTGAGCTTCGCAATGGGTGCCAACGTGACTTTCCGGAATTCGATTTCCGCCCCTTCAGCCTGCAAAGCAATCTGTCCCTTTACCGCCGTGCAGTCATACCCGTAATTGACCAGCTCATCGTTCAGCCAGACTTTGATTTCTTGGCCCAGGCATTCGATGATCATGGTGTTCCATTCTCCGGCCGGCTTTTCGGCATCCTTGAGCTTTTGCAATCGCCGGTCTTTGTTTTCAGAAATGCCCCAGTTTTCCTTCGGCCCGCGTCGGGCTTCCATGTCGGGGATGGTGAGGTTCTCATAGATGCAGTAGAAATCCCCCGCCTGCCCATGCCACAATTGAACTTCCATAGACTGCGGAAACATTTTGTTATAAGCGCGTAGCTTGGAAGCATGGACCAGCACACCGCTATTCCCCGGGGTTGAAGGAAACCGATATTCAACCTGAAGCCGGTAATCCTGATATGCTTTGTCGGTGATGATATGGCCCCTTGGACTTGCCCGGCAGATAAGCATCCCGTTGCGAATGATGAAAGGGCTTTCTATGGAAGCGTCGGCATCCATTTTGGGCACATCAATATGCCAGCCGGCGAGGTTCTCTCCATTAAAGAGAGCGACGGCTTGAGCCAGTCCTTCATGTGGATGCGCGGTAACTTGTTTTGATGGAACGCCTGTGGGTTCGCTTCCCCAAGCCATCGTGTATCGCGCGGAAAATGGTGTCAGGCAGAATGATAGGGTGATGAATAGGACCAGGGTTTTCATAGGAAGTTGTGAGGGGTTAAATGTGGACGATCTGTTGTTTTCATTTTTGAGACAATGAACTGAAGAGTCCAAAAGATTAGTTGAAGTTTTTTGGTGTGGTTTTGTTGATTCCGTTGCCGTTGGTCTGGAGCCATTTAATCAGCTTTTCATGGTTCCAACCGCTGGGGGTGTTCTTGCTCTTGCAATAATACCAGATCATGAAGTTGAGCTTGGTAACATCCATCCCGTAGGTAGCTGAAACCCCGGGGTTGCATATGGTAAACTCCTCCCATTCAATGGCCCCAAAAGTCGGCACCTTGTTGAGGAATTCCTTGTTGAGCCAGGTCCAACCGGGCTCCTGAGCCGGTTTATATTGTCTGATGTCGCGAACATTCGGACCACCAAAACCGCACCCCAATGTCTCGGCATGCCGGGCCACCATGCTGAGCCCATCCCTTTCAGAGGGCGAACCACCGGGCAGCCAATTCAATCCGTACATGAAGGGAGTGGTGGGAAAAGCAACCGCCGCTGCCGCGAGGGTTGCTTTGATCCCGGCGACGCATTTCTGCGCCGTATAACCCGATCCAGGATTACCGGCTGTTTCCGTTGTAACCACTGCGGCAAGGGCAGGATGTTTATCGAGCCTTTTTCCGAGTTCAGCAATTAGCTTGTTGAAACGCTCATTGACTTTGGGCTTCCACAGCATGGCACGCCAGCGCCTGTCTTTTCCAGCAACGCCGCCCTCATACTCCGGATCGTCCAACAAATATCCGGGCATCCTCTTTCGAATCTCCTCTTTGGTCGGGGAGTGCCAGATGATATCCATGAGCATAAGGATCACTTTCTTGTTGTTTCCATGCATGTAATCAAGGTCCTTCACCACGCGATCAATTCCTGAGTAATCATCCTTTTTCGGCTCAAGGATACCCCAATAGCACAGGATTTCGACTCCTTTAAAACAGGGTTCAGAAACCACAGCTTCCAACAATTCCTTTGGCGCAACCCCATTGGGAGGCGGCGGAGCGTCATAGCTCATTTGAAGATAATGCCCGGGGAACCATTTTTTCATGATGGAGGTTGGCTTGGATGCCGAGTCCGACGCAAAGGAATAACCCGTGGTAATCATAGCAAAGGTCAGGTAGAGTGCCATGGACCTCAGTGCATGTGGAAAAAAATAGTTCTTGTCAGTTGGAATCGTTCTGGAGTGTCTGGGCTTTTGCATGTTGTGGATTTCTTGCTGATTTTTCATTGTCTAATCCTTGATTAATCATCAAAAAGACGACGCGGTATCATGGCGTTCTCAGTACCACAGGGATCCAGACGCTCATGGCGGAGCGTCCGCGATTGGACCAAGCGAAATAGGGAATCAGACGCAGTTCGAACGGTTGCAATCCACTTTCCGCCAGGGGCCGATACAGGTCTGTCCAAGCCGACTCTTCACGGCGTAGGCCGGAGCCTTGCAGTGTCACGAGTTTCGCGCCGAGCGGAAGTTCTGTTCCTCCGAGACCGGTCTTCGGCTTGAACTTGGCATTGCTGGCGAGATGGACATCCGGCACAGGGATGCCCGCCGGCAGGTCGGGCGACTCCACACAGTAGAGCACGGGGCCACGCATCATGGCCACTTGGTTGCGCGTGGTCTCCACGCGAGGGTCGGCAGCGATAAGTTGCGCCTCGAACGGCAACGAGAGCGTGATGGTGTCCCCGGTTCGCCAAGGCTGGTTGAGCGACAGATAACCGTGTTCAGTCTGCGGCTTGGCCACATTCTTCCCGTTCACGGCGACCTTTGCGTTCCCGGCCCAACCGGGCACGCGCAAACGCACGGCCACCGGTTTCGCCGGTGCCTGACGGATGACGAGCTTCACGTCGCCACTCCAGGGATAGTCGGTGATTTGTTCCAAGGCGAACGTCTCCGGGGTGGTGAGCTGGCAGGTGACCTTGCTTCCCCCGTAGTGATGCACCCAAAGACCGGCTTCATCGCGGCTGTAGAAGTAGGCGGCGAGCTGCGCCATCGTGCGCAGGAGGTTCGATGGACAGCAGATGTCCGTCCGTCCCGGCACGCCGCGTTGTGCCATGTCTGTCCAACCGGTCGGCTTGTAGTTCTCGTCGTAGCGGCGCAGCACTGCCCGGTAGAACCAGCTCCGGCCGTCCAGCCCGAGGCACGGAAGAATACCGTTGAACATCTCGCGTTCCATGATGTCGGCAAACCAAGCGTCGGGCTGGTTAACCAGCATCCGGTAACCCCACATGAACACGCCGATTTGACCGCAGGTCTCATTGTAGCAATCGCTGTTCGGCAATTCGTAGGACCGGCCCGCCGCCTCCACCGCGGGTGCATTGTGCGAAAGCGCGATGGGATGTGCACTGACGCCACCGTTAATGAACATCTTCCGCTGGCTCAAATCCGTCCAAAGCCGGGCCAGCGCGGCGGCCAGTTTCGGGTCGTCGCGCTCCGCACAGAGGTCAGCCGCGCCGGTGTAGAGGTAGGCGAAAAACACATTGTGGCCGACCACTTCCGTGGAAGCGCGCACCGGCACGCGGTCCTGGATGAAGTCCGTGCCGTCAATGCCAGGCTGAATCGCCCAAAGCGACTGCCGCTTCGGCTCGGTGCCACGCTTGTCCACGATGAGCTGGGCGCAGGCGAGATACTTTGATTCGCCGGTCAGGCGCGACAATTCGACCAGCCCCATGATGGCCGAGGGATTGTGCGCCATGTAGGGCTTCACCGTGGTGCCGACATTGGCGCAGAGGAAATCGCCGGCTCGTCGCGCGACGTTTAGCAGGCTGTCCTGCCCGGTCATGCGATGATGAATGACGCCTGCGGTGAGCAGGTGCCCCATGTTGTAAATCTCGTGGTCCTGCGCGCTCTGAAATCGCGGCTTCTGCGACGCCAACGGCATGGTGGACAGATAGCCGTCCGTCTGCTGCGCGGCGGCAACGAGCGCAATGGCTTCATCCATCCGCCGGGCCAGCGCTGGATCGCGATTGAGCCGCCAGACACACGCGGCGGCTTCGAGCCATTTGTAGAGCCACTCGTCCTGCCAGGTGGTGCCGGCGTATTGGCCGGAACCTGGCTTGGCAGCGCAACGGAAATTATCAAGCACATGGCCCGCAGCCGGATCCGCGAGAAGCTTCCACGATTCCTCCAACGTGACCTGACTGAGTTGGCGGAAGCGCTCCGCCCAGAAACCGTCCGTCCACTGGACCGCATCGAACGGCAGCGGCCTGAGCCGGGCGTGCGGACTGTGACTGTGGTCCACAATATACGATTTGACTTCTGGTGCAAGCGTGCGAGCTGTGGCCGCCGAGGGTTCGGCGGCAAACGCGGTGATGGCAAGCTCAACCCAGAGCAACAACAAAAAACCCCCAGGGAGCGTTCGATGCCAAGAGTTCTTTAGCAAAGCCAACCCAACTTCATGGTAATTGTTACGTTCACACATAATGCATCCGAGACTATGCGGCACACAATGCAACCACACCATGAGGTTTTGCGCATTAAATTTGAGATTTTTCACCGGTGAGGCGCAGAAGCGTTAACCCACTTCCGGCAGTTTCCACTCGCCGCGGAAGGGGCGCGGCTGGAGCATGGCATTGGCCGCTTCGTCTTTTAGGAAGCGTTCGGCCTGAGGATCCCACTGGAGTTTGCGCCCCAGTTTCACGGCGATCAACGCAAGCTGGCACACGGTGTCCGAGCGCACGGCGGTTGCGACGTCGCAGATGGGCCGAGTGCGGGTTTTGATGGCATCCAGGAAATTGCGGGTGTGATGGGAACTCACGGGCAGCTTGAGGGGCATGACGCCGCATTGGTTCTGCGGGTCGCTCAGCAGGGTTTCCGCCGAGGCCCTGATGTCACCGCGCCGCACGTGTACCCAGGCCGATTCACCAATGAACCGGATACCGTGCTCGAAGCCCGGCGTGCCTTCATTAACGAAAGTGACCGGCGCGGCCTTGGCATATTCCATCCGCACGTTCCACCTCAGGATGGCGTCACAACTGCCTTCCTTGGGAAATTCGCCCGTGCCTTGGATGGAGACAGGGCCCGTGTCATCGGTGCCATTGCCCCATTGCGCGATGTCCATGTGGTGAATGCCCCAGCAGGAGATCATGCCCCGGGAGAAATTCGTCATGTTCTCGTGGTTGGGGCGCTTGAGTTTGGCTTCGTGGAATGTCGTTGGTGCTGCCGGACCCACCCAGCGGTTCCAATCCACATGGTCCGGCACCGGCTGTTCCGGCCACTGCGGGCTTTCGATGCCTCCCGGCGCCGCCACCCGGATTTCTTTGATTTTTCCCAACCGCCCATTCAACGCCAGTTCGCAGGCCCAGCGGAACTTGGTTTCTGATCGTTGCTGGGTGCCAAACTGGAACACTACCCCGTGCTTGCGCACCGCCGCGCGCACTCGCCGCGACTCCTCGAACGACAGTGCCATGGGCTTCTCATGGTAAATATGTTTGCCATGGCCAATGGCATCCAGCGCGGGAATGCTATGCCAATGGAAGGGCAGCGCCATGAGCACGGCATCAATGGAGGGATCGGCGTTCAAGTCGCGAAAGTCCGGGTATTCCTTGACCTGATCCTGGCCATAGGCTTCGGCGATGAGTTTCCGCGCATTGGCCAGGTTGCGCTGGTTGACATCGCATATCGCCGTGACGCGGACGTCCTTTTGAGCGAGGAATCCGCGCATATCACTCGTGCCCTGCGCGCCCACGCCGATCACGCCCACATTGATTTTGCCAGACGGGGATGTCTGGCCATCCGCCCCCAGCACGCGCGCCGGAACACACGTGGGTGCCACGCCTGCGACCAAGATGGATTTGAGGAAGCGGCGCCGGTTGGGCGGGCAAGCGTTGGTAAGATTTGAGTTCATATGTTCAGGGACTTGATTTGTAGTGAAAAGTAGTGAAAAGAAGTTGTTAAAGGGTATTTGATGCATTATGCTGTACTTATGAAATTGACTGTGCAAAGACCGGTGTCGGTGAAATTTGATGCGGATATTCTCGAACAAATTGGCCAGGCATCCACCGCAACCCGTTTGTCCCAGGTTGAAACCATCCGCCAGGCCGTGCGCTTGGGTTTGCCCAAACTCATCACGGGGTTTCCGCGGCCTGAGGCGATAGGTTTTGTCATGACCCCCGAGCTGGCCAGGGATATCGAGGCTGCCGAGTCAGCCAATCCGGCTTCCGATATGACCACCCGGCAATTACGAAAACGCCTGCTGAATAAAAGATGAAGGCCGTTTTTACGCAACGGGCGGCAGCGCAACTGTCCGAGATTCAAGCCTACATTGCCAAAGACGATCCGGCTGCCGCCGAGCGGGTGGTGACGGCCATTCTTGACACAGCGGATTTCTTGGCCGAGTCTCCGGATATTGGCCGGCATGTCCGCAAGCCAACCGATCCAACTTATCATTACCGGTTTCATGTGGTATCTTCCTATCGGAATTACTTGGTATTCTATCGCCCATTCCCTTGGGGCATTCGCGTCGTGAAGGTGATGGCCGCCGCCCAGGATTGGACCCGATTTTTCCAAGCTTGAATCCGAGGTCTTGCTGCCATAACTCCTCAGCCGCTACTTGCCGAGCGTAAACGCCGGCAGTTTGACAATCGCCCCGCCTTTGAGCGCGGATTGATGCGCGCACAGGCCCACGCAGGTCCAGTTGGCGGACTGCACCGCATTTGGAAATGGTTCACGGCCTTCCACCAGTGCCATGGCGAACTCGTTGGCCAAATGTGGATGGCTGCCGCCATGACCGCTGCCTTGCGTAAAGCTAAGGTGCGTTTTCTTACTGGCATCATAGACGCCCTGAGTTGTGTACTTGGCAATGCTCTTCGGTAAACGCTTGGCGAAATCAGGACACTTAATCGGCTTGGGAATCTTCGGTTCCGGCAGCTTGGCGGTGTGGAGGATGAGCGGCTCATGTTCCACCAGCGGCCATTCGATGGCTTTCTTTGTGCCGTACACGTCAATGCTCTCGCGATATTGCCGCGCGGTGTCGAAGAGGCTGCGGATGATGCGCGCGCTGACGTCGCTGCCGCGGAACTTGATGTGCGCCGTCTCGACCGCGAACGGTGAGCCGTAGCATGGGATGAGTTCCTTGCGGATGGTGCCCGAGCCAAAGCAACTCACGTACTCTGCCGGTTTGCCGATCAGGCCGGCGACCGGTCCCACGCAGTGGGTGGCATACCACATCGGCGGCAGGCCGGGCCAATAATTGGGCCAGCCGTCCATGTCCTGCTGGTGGCTCGCCTGCACGAATTGCAGCTTTCCAAGCTCGCCCTGATCGAGCATTTCTTTCATGAAGAGATATTCGCGGGCATACACGACCGTCTCCATCATCATGTACTTCAGTCCGGTCTGCTTTACCAGGTCCACAATCTTTTTGCAGTCCGCGATGTTGGTGGCCATCGGCACGGTGCACGCCACGTGTTTGCCAGCCTTGAGCGCGGCAATGGACATCCAGGCGTGATCCGGGATGGGCGTATTAATATGGACGACCTGGACTTCCGGGTCTTTCAGCAGCTCCTTGAAATCCGTGTTGCGTTTCGCCACCCCAAAGTATTCCCCCACCGCCTTCAGCTTTTCCGGGTTGCGCTGGCAGATGGCCAGGCACTGGGTGTGTGGATGTTTTTGCCAGAGGGGAATAAACTCGGCGCCGAAGCCGAGGCCCACGATGGCGACATTGATTTTCCTGGTGTTGCTCATATCTGAGATTGCACTATGCCAGAGTGCCGCCCGCCCGGCCATGAGCTTTTGCGCTTTTCATTTGAGATTTTTTACCGCCTCCGTTCAGCGGCGGTTGAGGGTGCGGTATTCGCTGGGCGGCAGGCCAAACTCGCGCTTGAACGCCACGCTCAGGTACTCCGTATGCTGGAAGCCGGCGCGTTCCGCGATGAGGGCCAGCGATAGGTCGGTTTCAGTGAGCAGTTGCTTGACGCGGTTGAACTGGATGCGAAGGATTTCCTCGTGCGGGGTGCGGCCGATCAGCTTTTTGAAACGGCTTTCCAACACCCGTCTCGATTGCGGCACCGCCCGGAGCACTTCCTTGAGCGTGATTCCATCGCACGCGTGCTCGCGAATGTACCGTACCGCCTGCACGATATTGCGGTCCTCCACGGCCAGCACATCGGTGGATTGGCGGGTGGCCACCCCCAACGGTGGTATCAGGTGCGTCAGGGATTGGACTTTTTTTCCAGCCATCATCCGGTCCAGCAACGCCGCCGCCTCGTAACCTGTCCGGCGGGTGTTGGGGATGACGCTGGATAATGGTGGATCGGACAAGGAACAGAGCAGTTCATCGTTGTCCACGCCGATTACGGCCACCTCATCGGGCACCGCAATGTTGCGGCGGCGGCAGGCGTCCAACACCTGCTGTCCGCGCAAATCATAGCAGGCCATCACTCCCACTGGCTTGGGCAACCCGCTGACCCACGCCGCGATGTCCTCGACCTGGCTTTCCGCATTGCCTCGGCTGCGTTTCGCCGGTGCATACACGGCACACGTGTGTCCCTGTTCGCGGATCAAGCGGGCGAAATGTTCAGCGCGCCATTTCGACCAGTTGAAACGATCATCCCCGCAATAGCCGAAGCTTTTAAAGCCGCGCTCCAGCAGGTGTTCCGCCGCCAGGCGGGCGTATTCGGCATCATCCGTTTCAACCCACGGGAGGGCGGGCAGCAGCCGTGCGGCGCTCACATCCACCACCGGTAGCCGCAATGCTGCCACCGCGTGCGCAATATGCCGGTTCTCAATCCGGGCGATAATGCCGTCGCCCCGCCAGTTCAGCAACCAGGCCGGGGGATGGTCCCCGCGCCCGTGTTCGGCCAGGTAGATGGACCAGGGGTGGTTCTCCCGCAGGTAAGCCACAATGCCGTCGAGCAAACCCCGCGCATACGCGTTGGAGGTCTCGATCAGCAAAGCCACTTTCGGCCGGGTGCGCATGGCGTTTGAGCGATGCCGTTAACGCACGTTTTCTTCCAGAGCCGCAATATCTTTCAACGCTTGCTTCAGGAAGTCGGCGTGCTCTTCCAGGCCTTGCGTGTGGGTGGTGGTGAGCCAGGCGTCCACCGTTTGGATTGCTGTGAACGGGGTGAAAATCAGGCCGCCCAGCGTCAATACATTGGCGTTGTTAATGGCTTTGCAGAGCTTGGCGGTCAGCGGGGATTCCACTACACTGGCATAAACGCCTTTGAATTTGTTGGCCACGATGGCCATCCCCATGCCGGTGCCGCAAAACAGGATGGCGCGCTCCGCCTGGCCTGCCTGTAACGCTTTGGCGGCCAGCACGGCGGCATCATAATATTTGGCAGGTGTTTCCCGCGTGCCGCCCACGTCGCTCACTTCATGCCCCAACTTCTGCAGGTGCTCTTTCACCGCCTGCTTCAGTTCAAGGCCCCAGGGATCCGCTCCAACCACAATTTTCATCGTTCGCTCCTCGCTCGCTGTTTTCATCGTCATCGCCGGGACAAGGCAACGTGCCCATCCTCGTTCATGACTCTGCCCCGGATAATGCCGGAACGTAAATTTATTCCAAGACAATTGGAACCGTCTTGTTGTAAGGTTCAAGAAACATGAACGCATGAAGCGGAAACGTCTGAACATGAAAACTTCAACCTGTCTTAAAACGCTGTGCGGTAGCTTATGTGCAGTGGGCCTTTGGTTGGGCCTTGTGCTGGCGTGGTTGCCTCAGCCTTCCAGCGCCGCCCCCGTCGCCAAACCGAATATCCTTTTCATCATCACGGATCAGCAGTTCGCCGACGTCATGAGTTGCCGGATGGGCAAACAATATCTGAACACGCCGGTCATGGATGGCCTGGCCGCCCAGGGGATGCTTTTTACCCGCGCTTACAGTTCCAACCCGCTTTGCATGCCGTATCGCAATTCGGTGTTTACCGGTCGCTATCCTCACCAGACCGGCGTCACCCAGAACGCAGCGCCCAGGAATGGTTTCGATCCGGCGGAATTCGTCAGCATAGGCACCTACTTCCGCAACGCCGGCTACGATACCGCTTACAGCGGCAAATGGCATCTGTGTTTCAACGCGCGCGATCCCAAGGCGCACGGCTTTGAGATCATGAAGGGCACCAGCACGGGTGGCCATGACGCCATAGCCACCGATGGCGTCCTGCAATTTCTCGCCCGGCCGCACGACCGTCCGTTCCTGCTGGTCGCCAGTTTCCTGAATCCGCACAACATTTGTGAATGGGCCCGGCGACTCTCAGGACGGAAACAGGATTTGAACTGCGGCGAAATCGGCGAGCCGCCGGCGCTGGATCAGCTCCCGCCCGTGCCCTTCAACCTCGCGCCGCCGAAAAACGAACCGGACGGCATGACGATGATGCGGCGCGCCTACCAGGTGGAAGACGGCCCATTCCCCGTAGGCAAGTTCACGCCCGAGGATTGGCGCAAGCATCGCTGGGGCTACTACCGCATGGTCGAGCTGGTGGACCGGGAAATCGGCCGCGTGTTGGCGGCCTTGCGCAAAGCGGGGCTGGAGGAGAACACTCTGATTGTTTTCACCGCCGATCACGGTGAATGCGCCGGGGCGCACGGGTTCAATCAAAAAACGGTGCTCTACGAGGAATCGGCGCGTGTGCCGTTGATCATCTCCTGGAAAGGTAAAACGCCATCGGGGACCTCCGATAAGCTGGTCAATACCGGCATTGATATCCTGCCCACCCTGATGGACGCCACCGGGCTGGAAAAACCGCAAAAGCTGCCCGGCCTCAGCCTGTTGCCGCTGGCCTTGGGTAAATCGGTCGCCGACTGGCGCGAGTATGTGGTGATCGAGGATGACATGTCACAGGCCGGCGTGATTGACGGGATGAAGCCCACGATGGAAGGCCGGATGGTTCGCACCGACCGTTACAAGTATTGCGTTTACGGACATGGTCAGCAGCGCGAGTCCTTGGTGGATTTGCAGACCGACCCGGGGGAACTGAACGATCTGGCCACCGATCCCAAGTATCGCAAGGTTTTGCTCGAGCACCGTGAACTGCTCACGCGGTTTGGCAAGGAGAACAACGATCCGCTGGTGGTCGAACTCCTGGCGGACGACGTGAAGCCAATCCCCTTTACCGCGACCTCCCCGGCGGAACCCGCTCCCAAGAAAGGGAAGCGCAATAAAAACAAATAGTCCGAAGCGGTTGGCGTAAGTAATACCATTTCCAGTTTGTAACTGCACCATTCAAACCGCTCAGGCGTACGCCTTGTCATCGTACCGCAGGTTTCCAAACCTGCTGTGTCGCCGACTTCCCAGTCGGCTTACCTTTAATTGCACAACCACTCGCTGATTGGTAATCGTGCAATTGCATGGTGAAAATAGTATTACTCGCCCCTTCCAGCTCCTGACTCCAAGCTCCTATCTTCTTCAGATTTATTTTCGTGGGCGAACGTTGGAGCCAGTATGACCAGCCCGACTCGCGTTATCTGTGGTTGCCCGTGCCCTTCACCAATATTGGTTTCAAAGTGCCATAGCGCGATGCCTGGAGCCTGGGCAATCACTGATCCTGGCGTCCGCAGCCAAAGCAATCAGAACATTTTTTCCAATCTCTTTACCTGGTCGTGCAGCGCCGGAGCATTTAATTGAGCTGGCATCTTGCGTGCGGTCAAATCATTGGGATACTCAATATTGTATTCGATGCGGAACTCGCGCGATTGCTTGGCCGCAAGATTCAGCTCCCAGTGCAGCAAACCTTTGGCGTCCGGTTTGCCGTCCGGTGAAATCCTGATGCCTGAGACTTTCACCTCATCGTTTTCAGAGACCGGCACCCGCTCGCTTAATTGCACCACAGCGGGTTGATCCGAAAAGTTTTCAACCGTGACCAGGAACGATGCCGTCACCTTGGTGCGGGTGCCGCTGCGCTTCAGTTCGCTGCGCTTCTTGTCCAGGGTGCGGGATAACTTGAGATGATCCGCCACGCCCAGGTAGAGCGAAAACGGCTCGCCCGGCGCCACAAAATCCACCTCCGTAAGGCCCAGGAATGCCCCTTCCAGAAACAGCGAGACTTTGCCGGGCAGGAAAGGTTGCCGCGTGCTATTGGTCAGATCCGCAATGCGGGCGGCATTCAGGGAAAGTTCCGGCGAGGCCAGGATGCGCTGCTGGGCGGGCAGATCGGTATGGCCAATGGGGACACGCACCGGGCGTCCGTCCGTGCGGATGGTCTGGGTGCTCAGGGCCGGGAAGTGCGCCGTGGTGCCGCGCTGTTGCAGCGTTTCAAACACCTGCTCCATCTTCCCGGCATTGCCGATCAGCAGCACCTGGTTGTCCGCGTACTCCTGCTGCAGCGCGGCGTCGTTGTTGTTGGCGTTGAACCAGAGCCCGTTCTGTGCCGTAAAATTTTTTCGGGCCAGCGAGAACGAATCCACCGAACTTTTTGCCACCCGCGCCACATGGCGTCCACCGCCCACCCAGAGGGCATCCAGTTCCGGAATCTTCATCGTTTCGGTGGAGCCGCGCGAGGACAATCCCAGTTTCACATTATTCCAATCCTCACCGCTGGTCTGCCGGACCACCGCATAGGAAGCCACGCTCACCGGCCGACCATCCAGGCTGGCGCGCAATTCATGCACCGGTTCCCAGGTAGCTCCCGGCAGCATATATGCCAGGGCCATGGCGGCTTTCCCGGCGCGGCCACTGGCGGTGACCACCACGGTGCGTTGTTCCAATTGGGAACGCTGCCGCAGTTCTTCCAGCCGGTGCTGGCGCGCGTTCAATTCCGGTTGCAGATCGCGCTTCTTCTTTTCCAACTCCCGTTTGGCCAGCGCCACTTTGCGCAGTGAACCGGTCACAAACTCCACGGTGGCCTGATATTCGGTCGGTTTGACTTCCCGAACGGCGCTGTCCTTGGGCAGCTTCTCCAGCGAAAATAGTTTCATGGCATCCACCTGTTTGGTCTGGGCTTCCAGCACCGCGCGCTCATCGTCCAGCGCTGCAATTTGGTCGGTAATCTCCTGGACGGACTCTTCTGCTTTCCGAAACTCCTCGTCGCTGGCCCGGGCCAGGTAAGTACGGTGAATCTGCACGTCCAGCACCTGGCCCACATCCGGTGGGACCAAACTGACGCGGATGGACCCTTCGTCAATCCATCCCGGCAATTTGGCAAAGGCATATTGCGCAGCCTCCTGGCCCAGGGTAGCCGTGCCCTGCCGGGTCACTTGGGCGCGATCCGCGTACACGGTGACTTCGGTGATTTTGGAATCGACCGGTTTGGCGCTGTCCCCTTCCGCAGTAGCGGGATCGGCGGCTAACAGCCAACCGGCTTGCATGGCAAGTATGGCCCCGACGAAACGAATGGCGTTCATGCCAAATAGCCTGCTCAAAAAGCCCATAAATGCCAAGGCAAAACATTGTTATTCAATCTGGCACCCCAAACCTTAGCCAACGAATTTTCAGGACCCGAGCTGTTGCACGGATAAACTGGGAGTTGAATTTTCGGGGTGCCAGCGGCTCGGAATGATGGCGGATCGCTTGTGGTGGGGGAACCACAAGCGAAAAACGTGCAGCGCAGCTCAAAAGGGTTGTTTTACGGGCGTTTTTGCCGACACTGCACCGGTTGCGACTTCAGCCGTTCTACAGGTTGTGGTTTGCTTGACCCGCCACCCCACAAGGGCCGCCAGGTCCGTTAGGCCGAATCCACGGCCTCTCCGGTGGGCCGACCGGGTTTGCGCTTGGGAATCCACTGGTCCACAAACAACCGCCACCAGCGCAGCCAGCCAGCGGGGATGCAGATGCGCGCCACCTCATACCGGGCGTGCGCGCTCACGCTCACCGGCACGGTCAGCAGGTAACGGATGGTCGTGCGGATGCGCCAGGTCTGCGCGTCTTCGGGAAGGTCCAATAACTTGAGGGTCACCAGCAGGTTGTAGGCCAGCATGGCGATGGCGTAGAACGCCTGGTTGGCGATCAAGTTCTGGCACGGCGGATGGTGCAGGTCGAGCCCGCTGAGCACTTCGCTGAAGCCCTGTTCCTTGGCCCCCTTGAGCCGGTGCCGCTCAAAGACCGCCTGCGGACCGTGGTCCCCCGCTTGGCCCACCACGTACGCATAGTGCCACAGCAAGTCCCCGTCATTTTTCCAGCGGGCCACCGCAAAGCGCTGCGCCTGCTGGCATTCGCCGGGCTGGTGCTTGACCCATGCATATTGCTCCTGCCGCTGGTCGGCGGGCGGCAAGGGGCTCCACTGGCCCTCGGGCAGATCGGCCGCGAGCCGATCCAGTTTGTCGGTCCACTTGTTATAGCTGACGCTCCAGCGAGTAAAGCGGCCCTGTTCAATGCCGTTGAGAAACTTGCCCGCGCTCGACCCACTGTCGGCATAGAAGTAACTGGGGCGCGCCTGCCAGCGCGGCTGATGCTCGGCGAGCAATACCGCCAGATGCGCGCTCACGTCCCCGGCCCCGTCGAGAATCCCGTCCAACAGCCAGGGCCCAAACCAGAGGGTCTGCCAACTCAACGCCCGGTTGCCTTCATAGTTAACGCGCGCCCCTTCAAACTTATGCCCCTCGACTTCGATCTCGGTGTCGTCAAAAAACACCTCAGCTTCCCCGGCGTGCAGCCACCGCCCCGGCTTGGCCTGCTGGCTGGCCCAGTCCACGAACTGCGCGTTGATCTGGTGCAGTTCCCGCACGCTCGCGGGGGTTTGCGCCCGCAGCCATTCGCCCAGCGTGGTTTGGTCGGCGCCTTTCCTCAGGCCGAGCAAGTGCATCAGCACGCGGTCCTGCCCCAAGCGCTCGGCATCCGCGAGCGAAGCCCCGCCACTGGTCAGGGTGAAGAGCAACTGGGCCACGTTGGCCACCGGCGAGAAGCCCGCGCCCGTGCGTTTGCGAACCTCCAATGCGGGCGTTTGGTGGATGCGTTGCCACAAGCCCGCGCGGCGACAGAGCGCATCGATCAACACTTGGCCGCCGTGGGCGGTCGCCTGGTCAGAGTTGGTCAGCAGGAGGTGTAGTTTGGTTTTTTGTTTCGTAAAGAGCGGCATGGGTGTACTTCACCCTAAAGGTGATATAATAGCAAGAACTATTTCACCCAAAATGACATTTTTGTGCACCAGGCTAACCGAACTTTCGACACTGGGACGGGTTTTTAATAAAAATCCCTGGCGCAA